>JAYUXI010000742.1:0-2342 GCA_043753085.1 Myxococcales bacterium
ACCGGCGAGCCGACCTCGAGACCCTGCACCGATTCGTTGAAGTAGGTCTCGAATCTCATCGTGTCGCGCTTGAGCGCTCGCGCGCCCAAGCCGAGCAGCAAAATAAAGGCGGTGGTGATGCCCGCAAGAACGAACAGCCCGAGCTTGAAATTGTTGGTGGGGGTGGCCATGGGTTACCTGTTTTTCGTGCGGGGGCGAGCGGATTGGGCGGACGCGGCGGAGGGAAGCCGGCCCCGCAGAGGGCGACGGACCGTGGGTGCGTACTGCGCCTGATCGCTGCGGCGCTCGGCGGGCTCGACGGCTTCGGGCTCGTCACCGCCTTCTTTGCGGGGCTGGCGGTGGAAGAAGTGGACGATGCGCGGATCGGTGGCTTCGTCGCGGAGCTGCCGCGGGTTGCCGCGCGCGAGGATGGTGGCCGATTCCTTGTGCAAAAAAATGCACTCGTCAGCGATGGAGTAAATGCTCTCGAGCTCGTGGGTGACGAGCACGACGGTGAGGCCGAGGGTGCGCTTGAGCGTCAGGATCAGCTCGTCGAGCTCGGCCGAGCTGACTGGGTCGAGACCGGCGGACGGCTCGTCCAAAAAGAGCAGCTCTGGATCCAAGGCCATCGCGCGCGCAATGGCCGCCCGCTTCTTCATGCCGCCGGAGATCTCGGAAGGCAGCTTCTCCGACGCTTGCTCGAGCTGCACCAGCCGCAGCTTCGAGCGCACCACGGCGGCGATCGCGGGCTTGGGCAAGTCTGTCCACTGCACGAGCGGAAGCGCCACGTTTTCGGCGATGGTCATGCTGCCGAGCAGCGCGCCGCCTTGGAACATGACGCCGTACGGCGGCCGCCCGACGGTGAGACTGGGCTCGCCCTTGCCGACGTAGTTGATGTCGCCGGACATCGGCGATTCGAGCCCGACCAGGTAGCGCATCAGGGTGGACTTGCCGCAGCCGGAGCCGCCGAGGATCGCGAACACCGTGCCGCGCATCACCGTGAAGGATGCCTCTTTTTGCAGAACGCGGTCCGACCAGCCCATGGTGAGGTCTCGTACCTCGATGTACGGATCGCCGGATCCCGGCTCGCGGTCGTTCTTGCGGTCTCGCGTGGCCATGTCAGCCTCCGAAAACCCGGTAGATGACCGTGAAGATCGCATCGATCACGATCAGAGAAAACAGCGAAGCGACGACGGCGGTGGTGGTGCGGCGCCCGACGCCTTCGGCGCCGCCACTGGTGGCGAAACCCTGCTGGCAGGCGATGACGCCGATGGCCATGGCGAACGCCACCGACTTGATCAGCCCGGACATGACGTCCCAGACGTCCACCGCGTTGATCGTTTCGTTGAGGTAGGCTCGCGGGCTGACCCCGAGATCGACCACACCGACCACCAGGCCGCCGAGGATGCCGACGAAGTCGGCGATGAGCACGAGGAGCGGTACCACCAAGATGAGCCCGAACAGGCGCGGGAACACCAGGTACCGATACGGGCCGAAGCCCATGGTGCGGAGTGCATCGATTTCTTCGGCCACTTTCATCGAGCCGATCTCGGCGGCGAAAGCAGCGCCCGAGCGGCCGCAGATGATGATGGCGGTCATCAGGGGCCCCAGCTCGCGGGTGATGGAGAGGCCCACGAGGTCGGCCACGAAGATGTTGGCGCCGAACTGCTTCAGCGAGTTGGCGCCCTGAAAACCCATGACGAACCCGATGAGGAAGTTGATCAAGACGACGATCGGCACCGCGTCGGCGCCGGTCTTCTCCATGATGTACGGAACTTCGCGGAAGTTGCCGGTGCGCGGCTCGTTGATGAGGCCGAAGAATCCGGCGACGAGCGCACCGAAAAAAGAGATGACCTGCTTGCCTTCGTCGAGCACGCCCATGGTCGAGCGGCCAATCTGCTCGATGGTGCCTTCGGGTTTGCGGGGCGACAGGGTCTTCGCGGGGACGCGTGGCTTGTTCGCCTGGTTCGAAACCGCGGGATCCTCGAACAAGCCGAGCACCTCGGCGTAGCGCTCGTCGATGCCCGCGATGTCGCAGCGGACGCCGCGCCCGACCAACTGCGAACGGGCTTCGGCCAGCAGGGCCATGCTGTTGGCGTCGACCTTGGTCACTTGCGACAGGTCGAACGTAACGGGCGTGCCGGATTGCGCATCCTTCAGGATGGGCTCGAGCGCGGTCCACAGATCCGGCGGCTCGAGGATCGATAGCTCGCCGGAGAACGCGTACTGGCCGCCCTCTCCGGTGAGGCGGAAGCCGCCATCGGTCGCAGCAGTAGGCACGGGGGTAGGTTCGGTCTGGGGCGTAGGCACGGGAAGTTTTTTCGACAGGCCGCAAACGCGAAGAAGGGCAACCTTGGTTGCGC
>JAYUXI010000743.1:0-2341 GCA_043753085.1 Myxococcales bacterium
CTGCTCAAGCGGGATGGTGCATTCGATCCACGGGTGCTGGATCCGCACGGACGATGCTCGCATCGTAAGGCTGGGGCACGATGATCGAGTCATGAACGAGTGGACTCCGGTTCACGGTGGAATCGAAGGCGTTCAGCTGCATGTCCGCGTCCCACACTTCGCCGGCTTTCTTGTCGAACGTGACCATCGTGAGGCCGAGCGTGCGCGACGACTGGGTGCGTGTACGGCTGGCCTTGCCGTAGGGCCAGCCGTCATCGCGGAAGACGATCACGTTTTGGTTGGCCCCTCGACGTTGTAGCCTTTCTGCTCTCGGGATTGCCAACCTTCGAGCACTTGCTCTCGCCCAGATCACGCACATCAATGCCAATACGCGCATTCGCGTCGTCTGTGGTTTCGGCGAGGGCGCACGAAGTTTGTGTCCACTTCGAGAACGCCTCGGCGAGCACTGAGCGCGCATCGTCGGCCGAGACCTTGTCCGTGGCCTGGTAAGTTGGCAGCCGATGCAGCGGCTGTGCCAATACTGCTCGGGGCCGTTGCCGTAGCATCCCAGGTCGTTCGGTGCATGGTGAGCGCAAACGCAGCGAGGGCGACCGCTGTGCGCTGGGCGATGCGACGTCGTCGAGTAAACGGGTGGGAAAACGAGCCACAACCGTCGCCACGGCTCTTCACACATGCGAACTCGAGTGTATCGCCGCTGAGGTCGTCAACCCGAGCACGCCGTTCGCGGCGCACCAGAACGCGGACGCAAGGCAGCCAGCGGTCGAGCCTGGCTTGTTCGCGCGGCTGTCGGCGGTGCACGATTTCAGCTCCGGCGCGTACGCAGTGCATGACTCGTCGAGGGTGCGGGGACTTGGCCATGACGTAGACGTGGTTGGAGGAGATGCCCTCGGCCGCGAGGTTCATCGCATAGTAGCGCGCGCGAGCGTAGCAGCCGTCGTTTGTGAAACCCCATGGCAGATAGGTAAGGCTGCCCAAGTACGAAATGGCGCAGTTCCAGTCGCGCTCGTTCAACGAGTCCGCAGTCGCGCCTCTTCTTCATCGGGTTCGGCACCGCACGCGCTCAGCGCGGCGACCGACGAGAAGAGCGCAGCGAGTGTGACGGTAAGGCGACGGGCACAGTGAAAGAGGCGCATGGTAAGCCGCCGTTCCGCAGGAGGTGTGCCATGCATGATGTCCCGCTACGCGGCGCGGGGAGTAATCGCGTTGGTGTGCCGTTGCTGTTGCTCCAACGTGTCGTATCGAGCGCAGCGCACGTCGAGCCCTGCCGCCAACGAAGCGGTCTTGGGCGGCGCCGTGGTGGTACCCGCCTGTGCCAGCACGTGGTGCGTCGTGCTCAGCGCACCGGCGTACGCGCTCGGCCTTTGTCACCAGGGGCGTTGCGTTTCGAATAGGCCCGCGTCCGTCCGGGTGTCTGGTATCTTTCCCTCCAATGGCGTCACGTTTTCTGCTCGGTGCCATGGGGCTTGCCGCTTGCTCCGAGTACGTGGCCGCTTCCGTAGCGAAGCAAGACGACAGGCCTGACGGGGGTGGTTTCGTCACCGAAGCGGGTGTACCGCTCCCCAAGCCGCCCTGCGACGGCGCCGAGACCATCGAAGAGCCGGCGGTGTTCGTGGCCCCCGACGGTGACGACGCCAAGGGCGCTGGCACGCGCGCCGCGCCCTATCGCACTGTGACGCGCGCGCTCGCTCGTCTCGACCCGGGGGTCCTCGTCGCTGCCCGGACGGTCGTACTCGCCGAAGGGGAATACAACGAGGCGCTGGTTCTGTCCGACGTACATGCGGGCACTTCGATCCGCGGCGGCTTCACCCGGCGCGAATCCGTGTGGACGCGCGACTGCGGCGATGGCGCACGCGATCGCACCGTGTTGCGTTCGCCCAGCGCAGTCGGTTTGTCGGTAACCTACACGCAAAACGTAGCCTCGGCCGCCCCGATCACGGTGCGCACCCTCGTGCTCGCCACCAAGGCAGTCGGCGGCAGCAGCAGCAGCAACGAGCGGGCGGCTGAGTCGTTGTACGGCGCCTTCGTAAACGGCGGGCGTATCGCACTCGACGATGTTTTGTTGCGGGTTGGAACGGGCGGCAGTGGCGGTGGCGCCGCGCCGGGTCAACCGGGTCAACAGGGTCAATGCGTGCCTTGTGACAACGGCGCACAAGGGGCGGGGGGCGTGCCCCCGAGACCTGCGGCTGCTGGCGCGCTCACGCCGAGCGGATACGTCCCTGGCAATGGCGCCGTCGGAACTGCGGGCGGCGGCGGGCAGCCCGGCACCGCAGGTGTGCCGCAGAGCGTGTTTTGCCTAGACTTTTGCGATGAAGATCCGATGTTCAGCACATGCGTGCCCAGG
>JAYUXI010000744.1:0-2339 GCA_043753085.1 Myxococcales bacterium
GCTTCGGCGTGGCCGAGTCCCGCTTCGCGTGCGGCTTCGCCGTAGGCGCGAAACAGTGCCTCCGAGTCTGCCGTGCGCTCGAGCGGCAAGCGCGCCACGCCGCCCACGACCTCGAGCTCGGTGCCGGGCACGCCCGCTGCCGCGGCCGCGGCGGCGATGCGGACGTCGGCCACGAGTTGCTCGGCATCGGCTTGCGTGACGAACCGCAAGTCCACGTCTGCCACGGCGAAATCGGGCACGGTGTTCTTGCTCTGCCCCCCCTGGATGCGCCCCACGTTCACGGTGACGCCGCGATTGTAGTCGGTGAGCTTCTGCACGGCGTCGACGAAGCGCGCGAGGGCCCACAGTGCGTTGGCGCCGCTCTCGTGGTCGGCACCGGCGTGGGCGGCCTTGCCCCGCGCGGTGACCTTCACCATGCCGGTGCCCTTGCGCATGGTGATGATCTTGTCCTCGGCGCGCCCCGCTTCGAACACGAGCGCGCTCGCCGAGCCGCGCGCGACGTCCTCGATGATGGCCTTACCCTCGGGCGAGCCGACCTCTTCGTCGGCGACGATCACCAGACGAATCGGCGGCAGCGCATCGAGGCCCACGGTTTCGGCGAGGCCGCGCAAGGCCGTGGCCACGACCACCAGGCCGCCCTTCATGTCGAGCACACCGGGACCGCGCACCAGATCGCCGTCCTGCGTGAACCCTTCGAACGTGCCAGGGGGAAACACGGTGTCGTAGTGGCCGACCAGCGCGATCGGCGCAGCGCCGGCGCGGCCCGTGCTCTGGAAGACCAGGTGGTCGGCAAACACCGTGCTGGCGACCTCGCGCCGCACCAGCCCGGGGACCATGAACAGCTCGCGCAACAACACGGCCACCTCGCGGCCGCCGTCGACGTTCTCGGTGAACGAGTTCTTCTCCACCAGGATCGCGGTTTGCTCTTCCATGAAAGCGGACCGTTCGGCCAGCCAGCGCGTCACGTCTTCGGCATTGCTCATCGCAGGGGAAACGCTAGCACCTTCGCCTCCGATCCCGCGCCAGGGCTCTTGCGTGCACCAGATCCTTCCGTCACAGTCCGTCGATGCGCCTGCTTTTTGCCTCGCTTTTTTCCACGGCCCTGCTGGCCTCCACCGCCTGCAGCAGCGACGAGATCCCGGCCGACGACGACGACGATGCGTCGAGCTCCAGCTCCACCTCGGGACGAACCGGCTCGTCCAGCGGCGGCTCGTCGAGCGGCAGATCCTCGAGCAGCGGTGGAGCGTCGAGCAGTGGCGGCGGTTCGAGTTCGAGCAGCGGTGGAGCGTCGAGCAGTGGCGAGCCGGATGCCGGACCCGCATGGCCCGGCCCACCGGGCACCGCCATGGCCGCCGGCACCCTCGAAAACACCTCCGGCCTCAGCACGGAGCTGGCCACGCACCTCGTTGCCACGGGAGCTACCGACGGCAGCTTCGCGCTGATGTTCTTCGCAGACAACGGCGGCCCGATCGGCGGATCGTACGTGCAAAAGCGCACGCAGGCCGGCGCCGTCCTCTGGACCCAGGTGCTCGAGTACAGCCCTTCGTTCGCCGCCACCGGCCTCGGCATGGACGAAGCCGGCAACGTCTACATTGCGGTCAACGCGCAGGCGAACAACGGAGTCGACGGTCTCGGCGCCAACATCCCGAACGTGCGCGCAGACGAGACCGCGTACATCGACGAGTGCGTACTCGCACGCCTCGGTGCCGCAAATGGCGCAAAGGCGTGGCACGGGCACGTCACCCTCCGCACCGGTCTGGCCCAGGGCGATGCGCGTGCACAATGCACTGGGTTAGCAGTGCGCGGCGACCAGGTGGTGATCACCGGAAACTACCAAAGCAGCGCCGTGTACTACGTCGATCAGAGCGGCACGGAGGTGTCCGCCGCCGGCGACCAGGCCGACGGCAACGGCGCCGTGAGCCAGTCCTTCGCGCTGTCCGTCGCCGCCGCCACCGGCGTCGCGAACCAGCTCACGTCGCTCACCTTCACCAGCAGCCTCTCCGAGTTCAGCACCGACGGCGTCGGCGTCGCCACGGATGGGCGGGCACTGGTGCACGGCCTGTCGAACGCGGCCAGCGCCAAGGTCGGCCGGACGGCCGCCGGCGAGCTGATCTACACGCCCTCTTCGAGCGCCAGCCGCGATCCGTTTTACCAGCCGCTTGCTTTTCTCGATCTCCGAAGCGCGCAGGTCACGGGCCGACTCGAGGCCACCGAGACCTACCACGGCGCGCAGAACATCGACCCCCTCACGTTCTTCCCGCAGGCGGTGCCGCTTCCGAACGGCGCAGCCCTGTTCGGCCTGGTCTTGCAGAGTGCGACCGCCAGTACGTTCCGTCCGC
>JAYUXI010000745.1:0-5811 GCA_043753085.1 Myxococcales bacterium
GTCAGGAAGATTTCGTGCTCGAGTCGGCCCGGTTGGCCGACCTCACGGGCGCCAAGATCGTCACCGGTGATCACGAGCTCTTCGGTCAAAGCGACGTCCGCCTCAAGGATGGCGAGGACTTCACCTTCGCCGATCTGAGACTGCGCGCTTTGCACACGCCGGGGCACACTCCCGAAAGCACGTGTTACGCGCTGTTCCTGGAGGCCGCGCCCGAGATGGCGCTCGGCGTTTTCACGGGCGACACGCTCTTCATCGGTGAGACCGGGCGCACCGATTTGCCGGATCGCACGCGCACTGGCGAGAACGCAGGCCTGCTCTTCGACGCCGTCCGCGCGAAGCTCGCGCCGCTGGGCGATCAGGCGCTGGTGTGGCCCGCGCATGGCTCGGGGTCGGTCTGCGGCGGCAACATCGCCCCACGCGAAGAATCCACCCTCGGCATCGAGCGTGCGTCGAACCCCGTGTTCCACCTTTCACGCGACGCGTTCGTGGCCTCCAAGATCGACGAGCGCATCCCGCGCCCGCCGTACTTCACGCACATGGAGCGCGTGAATTTGCAGGGCGGCATGCCTGCGCCGAAGAGCATCGACGAGATCCCGTGGCTCGCTCCCGAAGGGCTCGCGACGGAGCGGAAGAAAGGCATCGTCTTCGATCTGCGCGAGCCGGAAGCGTTCGCGGCGGGCCACATCCCCGACTCCGTGAACGTGTGGCTGCAAGGGCTGCCCGTGTTCGCCGGGTGGCTCGTCGACGAGACGACGAAGGTCTACCTCGTGCTTCCGGACATCGCGGACTTGCAGGTTGCCGTGACCCACCTCGCGCGGGTTGGCATCGACGACGTGGCTGGCGTGCTCGCGGGCGGGTTCGGCAGCTGGCGCGACGCGGGGCGCCCCATCGCTTCGCTCGGAACGTTGGACGCACGGCGGCTGGAGCGCGAGCTGGCCCAGACCATCGTCCTCGACGTGCGCGACGACTCCGAGTTCGAAAAGAAGGGCCACATCCCAGGCGCCTACCATCTATTCATCGGGTATCTCGACGAGCATCTCGACCGCATCCGCGCGGAGCTCGAAGGCAAGCCCGTCGCCGTGACGTGCAGTGTAGGCCACCGCGCAGGCATCGCCGTCAGCCTGCTGCAGCGTCGTGGTTTCAAGAACGTGCGCAACCTTCTCGGCGGCATGAAGGCGTGGAACGCTCTCGAGCTACGCACCGAAAAGGGCGCGGAGCGAAGCGTGAGCACGCCGGCCATCGAGGGCGTGCGCTCGTAGTCACGAAGAATAGGAAGCGAGTACCCATGCTATTCCGCCAGTTGTTCGATCACGAAAGCTCGACGTACACGTACCTGCTCGCCGACGAAGACACGCACGAAGCGTTGCTCATCGACCCGGTGCTCGAGCTGGTCGACCGCGATCTCGCGATCGTCGCCCAGCTCGGACTCTCGCTCGTCGCCGTGCTCGACACGCACGTCCACGCCGACCACATCACGGCGGCATCCGCCTTGCGCGATCGAACCGGCGCACGAACCGTCGCGAGGCGCTGCGGCGCTCCGTGCGCAGATCAACGGGTCGACCCCGGTGACTTGATCACCGTGGGTGGTCTGGGGCTCCGGGTCTTGCCGACGCCCGGACACACCGAGGACAGCGTGAGCTATCTGCTGGTCGACCCACGCGACTCCCGCAACCCGGGCGATCGCATTTTCACGGGTGACGCGTTGCTGATCCGTGCCGCAGGCCGCACTGACTTCCAGAACGGTGACGCGGGCACGCTGTACGATTCGATCACGCAGCAGCTCTTTACGCTTCCGGACTCGACGCTGATCTTTCCGGCGCACGACTACCTGGGCCGCACGGTGACCACCGTGGCCGAGGAGAAACGCTGGAACGCGCGCATCGCCGGCAAGTCCCGCGACGAGTTCGTGAGCGTCATGAACGCCCTGAAGCTGCCGGAGCCGGCCCGCATCCACGAAGCCGTTCTGGCCAACCGAGCCTGCGGGCGAGCCCCCTCGCCCGTTCAGGGCTGACTCTCGACAACACCGCGAAGGAGTACCTCATGAGCCATTCGTTCCAGGTCATTCAGCCACTCGACCTATCCCGTCTGCAACCACGTCCGCGCGTCATCGACGTGCGGGAGCCTGCCGAGTTCACCGGCGAGCTCGGGCACATTCCCGGCGCGGAGCTCGTGCCACTCGCCACGCTCGAATCCGCGGCGAAGGATTGGCCGCGCGACGAGGCGCTGGTCGTGGCGTGTCGATCCGGCGCGCGCTCAACCAAGGCCGCGATCACGTTGGTCGGCATGGGCTTCACCCACGTCACGAACCTGGACGGCGGCACGCAGGGCTACGGCGAAGCCGGCCTTCCGGTCGAAGGCGCGAACGCGAGCCCGCCCGCGTGACGCTGCTCCTCGCGCTCTCTGCGCTGATTGGCGTCACGCTCGGCCTGCTCGGCGGTGGCGGCTCGATTCTCGCGGTGCCGACTTTGGTGTACGTCGCGCACCTGTCCACCAAAGACGGCATCGCCACTTCTTTGTTGGTCGTAGGCGTCACCAGCGCCATCGCCATGCTCACGCACGCGCGCCACGGGCGCATCGCGTGGCGAACCGGCGCCGTGTTTGGAGCTGCCTCCATGGCGGGCGCGTACGTCGGCGGGCGCGTGGCGCACTTCGTCCCGGCGAGCTGGCTGCTCGGTGGCTTCACGCTGATGATGGTGGTGACCGCGGTGGCGATGATGCGGCCGCGCCAAAAGACGATCGACAGCGAGACGTGCAATCCCACAGGCGGGATTGCTCGCTCCATCGCCATCGGCGTCGGCATTGGTTTGCTGACCGGCGTAGTCGGCGCCGGCGGCGGCTTCGTCATCGTGCCGGCGCTCACGCTGCTCCACGGGTTGCCGATTCGCACGGCCGTCGGCACCTCGCTGCTCGTCATCACCATGAACTCCGCGGCCGGCTTTCTGGGCGCGATGGCGCACGCCACGATTCCCTGGGGCCTCGCCGCCGCCGTGACGGTAGCCGCCGTCGCGGGAAGCTTGCTGGGCGCCGCGGTTGCAAGCCGCACGAAACCCGAATCGCTGCGCAAAGGCTTTGCCTGGTTCGTGCTCGCGATGGCCGCGTTCATGGTCCTGAAGCAAGTTCCCTCTCTCTCTTCTCCACGCGAGACCTCACCATGACTTCCACTTCTTCCTGGACAGTACCCACCCTGCTCCTTTCCCTCGGCGCATGCAGTGGTGGGGCGGCGCGGGGGGCATCCAGACCTCGTCGTCGCCGTCACCCATACCGGTCTCGGCATCTCGCGCGCAATTGCTCGGGATGTCGGTGCACGTTGCGCTACGTGCGCACTTGCGCAAGCACCCTGTCCTCGCCCCGGTGCGGGGCACGGCCCGAGGCAGGATCACCAACATGAGCTTTACACCCATCTCCGCGCTGCTGGGTGGCGCGCTCATCGGCTCGAGCGCATCGCTCCTGCTGGTTCTCGACGGGCGCGTGGCGGGCATCAGCGGCATCGTTGGCGGCCTGCTCCAGCCGAAGCCCGGCGAGGTCGCGTGGCGCGCGGCGTTTCTGTGCGGCCTGCTGCTGGGGGCCGTGGCCCTGGCGCTGCTCGACCCCGCTGCGGTGCACGGAGTCAGCCCCGTCCCGCTCGCGCTCGTCGTGGTGGCCGGCTCACTGGTCGGGTTCGGCACGCGCCTCGGAGGCGGGTGCACGAGCGGTCACGGCGTGTGCGGCATCAGTCGCGGCTCCAAGCGATCCATCGTCGCCACATTGACGTTCATGGCTACGGGAGTTGCTTCTACGTTCGTCTTTCAGCATCTCGTGCTGCGAGGTGCACCGTGAAGTCGCTGGTCGCGCTTCTCGCGGGGCTCTTGTTCGCGCTTGGCCTGGGCATCTCGGGCATGAGCGACCCAGCCAAGGTCATCTCGTTCCTCGACGTGACCGGCGACTGGGATCCCAGCCTCGCCTTCGTGATGGGCGGCGCCATCGGCGTGCACGTGTTCGCCGCGCGGTGGGCCGCCCGGCGCGACAAGCCGCTTCTGGATTCGAAGTTCCACGTGCCGCCAGACCAGGACCTGGACGCCAAGCTGCTACTCGGCGCCGCCCTCTTCGGCATCGGCTGGGGCATCGCCGGATACTGCCCGGGTCCAGCGCTGGTCGCGGTGGCCGGGCTCGATCGCGCGCCTCTGGTATTCGTCGGCGCCATGATCGCGTCGATGGCCGCATTCCACTGGGGCAACGCTGCACTCGGCAAGGGGGCGTAGCGCTTGGCCGCGCGCGCAAGGAGCGTACGATGGGGAGTCGAGCCATGTTTGCCAGCAAAACCCTCGGGGAGCACCTGCTGCGCGGCGGCGTCGGTCTTGGCGCACTCGTCGTCGCCGCGTTCGTTCTGATCGCGCATCCGTTCGCCGCGCTGGCGCTGCTGGCTCTCGCGCTGGTGTCGCTGCGCGGCTGCCCCATGTGCTGGACGTTCGGCTTGATGCAGACGGTGCTAGCCCGCGTGCAGCGCAAGCGCGTCACGCGATCCTGCATCGGCGGGCGGTGTGCGCTGGCGCCCCGCGCGGAAGGTTGATGAAACGCGCCGCGTTGCGTGCTCCATTGCCCCGGTGGCAGAAACGGTAGGTCTCGCTGTGTTCGAGCTCGCACTCGCGGCCCTCGAAGAGACCGGTGGCGGCGCGGTGATCTTGCTGGACGCGAAGCTGCGCATCGTCGCTGCGACCCGCGCGGCCACGACGATGCTCGGCCAGCTTCCGCGGGGCGTGCCCGCGGTGAAGGTACTCTGCGGGGCCACCGTCGACCGCCCCGTAGCCGAAGCGTTGGCTGCCGGGCGCGCGGTGCAAGCAATCATCCCCCATCCGAGCGGCTTCGGACGGTTGCGCGTTCGAGGCGTGCCGCTCGGTCCGTCCAAGGCGCGCCTGGGCTGGGCGCTCGGCTTCGAGCAAGAGCATTCGGCCGATCACGAGGCGGTTTTGTTCCAGGGTATGTGGACCGTCGATCCGACGATGAAGCATCTGTTCGGCATCATCGAGAAGGTGGCCACGAGCGATGCCAGCGTGCTCGTGCGCGGCGAAACGGGTGCGGGCAAGGAGCTGGTTGCGCATGCGCTGCACGGCCTCTCGTCGCGTGCTGCCGGCCCCTTTCGCGCGATCAACTGCGCCGCTGTTCCTCAGTCCTTGCTCGAGAGCGAGCTCTTTGGCCATGCCAAAGGCGCCTTCACGGGAGCCGTGCGCGATGCGCCCGGTCACTTTCGGCTGGCGGATCGAGGAACGCTCTTTCTCGACGAGGTCGCCGAGATGCCGCTCGACGTGCAGGCCAAGATGCTGCGCGTGCTCGAGACGCGACAGATCACGCCGGTCGGCGGCCGTGAGGCGATCCCTGTCGACGTGCGCATCGTCGCCGCCACCCACCGACCCTTGCGGCGCGAGGTCGAGGCGGGTCGGTTTCGCGCAGATCTCATGTACCGACTGCGCGTGATTCCGGTGTTCTTGCCGCCACTGCGTGAGCGCCGCGGCGACGTGAAACTGCTCTCCGGTAAAGTCCTCGACGAGCTGAACGCGCGCGGCGCACGGCAGGTGGCCCGCATCTCGCCGAGGGCGTCTGCAGTGCTCGAACGACACGCGTGGCCCGGCAACGTGCGCGAGCTACGCAACGTGCTCGAGTACGCGTACGTCATCGGGAGCGGTGCGGTCATCGACGAACGAAGCTTGCCACCGGAGCTCACCGACGACGACGCGGCGAAAAACGATGGGATGACGCCACAGAGTCATCTTCCACCGGCGGACTCGGCAGCGCCGGCATCGGTCGAGACGACGCGCATCATGCGAGCTCTGGAACGCG
>JAYUXI010000746.1:0-2332 GCA_043753085.1 Myxococcales bacterium
AGCCCGACCCGGTTGGCAGGGCGGTCGCCACCGGCGCAGTCGATGGCGGGGTGCTCGGTGAGCGGCATGCCGGAGACAGCGCTCGGGTTGTAGTGGCAGTTGCCGGTGCCGTCGGCGCCCTCCCCGCTGCCGCACTTCTTGGCGACCAGGTACTCGGGTTCGACGTGGCAGAAGAAGTAGTCGGATTCGAACGTCTCGCTGGTGATGACGAACTGCGGGCCGGGCTCGATGCGGTCGCACCCGGTGACCATGGCGCCGGCGCCGAGCGCGAGCGCGAATGCCAGCGTGAAGGACAGGCCGAACGCGACCACGCGCGGCGCTTCTCGGGACTTCCTGCCTCGCACTAGCTCCACGATACGTGGCCGATGCACGCGACCGCAACAGAGGACACGCGCGTGGGCGTGCAGCCACGTCCGTGCACCCTTCACGCATCTTTCCCCTTGTCATTTCCGCAAAGTGCCCGCGGGCACGATCCTTGAGAAAGGTCTTGTAGAAGCGGCCGGCTCGGCGGAAAGTTGCCACGCTTCGGGCTTTGGTCGCATCTTATCCTACATGTCGTGGCCGTATTGGCGCGCACCACCCCACGACGCCTGCCACGGACCGCACTTCGCGGGCTCGGGCCGGCCTCTCCAAGGAACCGAATGAAACTCACCCCCTGGTACGCAGTTGCTCTCTCGCCCCTCGCGATGATCAATTTGGGCGGCGCCTTCGCGGGACAGCTCGCCGTCCTCGCCGTCACCTGCGGCATCTTCTTCGGCACCCTGTCGCTCGGCCGCGCCAGCTGACCGGGGCCGGCTTCCACGCATGATCGATCGCTGGAAGTCGCTCGACGAATTCGGCCTCGCGGATCTCGAGGCCGTTCGCATCCTGCTCCGCGGTGACTCCGTCATCGACTGGCATCGCCTGAACTTCGAGAGCCCGGAAGCCGTCCGCGACTTCGTCCTCGCCCACGAGCTGAATCCGGACAACCCCGAAGACCGAGAGCGCATGGCCCTCGTGAAAGACGAGGCCATCGCCTACTTGAAGCGCCACTTCGAGTACCCGATCCCGAAACCGGTGGTGCAAGCTACCACCGAGGATCTCGTGGAGATGGCGTGCAAGGCCGGTGGCCACCGGCAGGTGTGCGCGTGCTCGATCTTGAAGTGCATGCACATCATCCACCACCTCGACGGGCGCGAGCTGCTGTTCATGCTGCCACTCTCCGACCAAGAGGTGTTCCAGCTGGTCGAGGAAAAAGTCTATCGGGTCATCGGCAACATGCTGGCGTCGGGCTTTCCCATCACCGAGTTCGTCGGCGGCCGCAAGCATCGCGACTCGCTCTACACGAAGCTCCTCTCCAAGGAAGACACGATCGCCTCACAGGTCTACGACAAGCTGCGCTTTCGCATCGTGACCAAGAGCGAGTCGGACGTGTTTCCCGTGCTCGAATACCTCACGCGCCGGCTGGTTCCGTTCAACTACGTGATCCCCGGGCAGAGCATCAACTCGATCTTCCAGTTCGCCGAGTACTGCCGCAGCCAGCCGCACCTGAAGCCGATGCTGAAGGACATGCAGGCCGGCAAAGACGAAGAGTTCACGCCGAGCGACAACGTCTTTTCCGCGCAGAATTACCGCGTCGTGCACTTCGTGGTCGACATGCCGGTGCGCCTGCCCGAGCGCGTGCTCGAGCTCGCGCCGCCCGAGGCTGCGCGCTTCGGCCGCATCGTGTTCGTCGTGTGTGAATTCCAGGTGATCGACGAGGCCACCGAGGCCCGCAACGAGCTGGGCGACGCGTCGCATGCAAAGTACAAGGAGCGCCAGAAAAAGGCGGTCATGCGCCGACTGCAGCTCGGCATGCGCGAGATGAAGGTGCCCCGCCCCAACCCGCCGTCTTCGCGAACGCCAGCGCCCGGCGTCCCGGGCAAAGTTTCCTCGGCCGGGCCGAAGAAAGAGCGCAAGTAGCCCGCCCGATCCGGGTATTCTTCGGCGGCGGCGACGGCAGGATCGGCGCAGAAAAAAACGATGCGCCTCTACGCCAACAAGATTCCCGACGTCGCGTCCTCTTGCTCACGCGCGCTGCTCGGCGCGGGCGACATCGAGGCCGAGCAACCCCGCGAGGTCGAAGCCGACATCGCCAGCGTGCTCACGCAATACCTCGACGCCGAGCGCGACGTGAACGAGAAGACCAAAGATCTCCTCGAACGAACCGGGCGCGGACAGCAGGATTTTTCGCGCGTTCGTCAGCAGATCGCCGAATCGAATGGCATCAAGGTCGGCGACGACGCGCTCGACTACCTGCTCGACCAGATCATCCAGATGCTGCACCACTCGTCCAACGTGGACGAGATCTTCG
>JAYUXI010000747.1:0-5797 GCA_043753085.1 Myxococcales bacterium
TTCTGCTCGGCGCGTTCCCCGTCGCGCTGCTGACGAGGGTGTCGTGAGAACGTCGCCCTTCGAAGTAGGGGCGCCGAGCGCGCAGCGCGTCGAGTGCTCACGGCTCGACCGGTCCGAGCGCGCCGACGATCCGCACCGCGATCTGCTGCACTGGCACCGCGCGCTCGTTGGCTTGCGTCGCACGCTCCCGGAATACACCCCCGTCCACGTCGAGTTCGACGAGGCGGTGCGTTGGCTCACCCTGCAGCGGGGCCATACGCTCGTACTCCCGCGCGCGGCGCGTTGATCGCCAGTACCTCCTGATGGGCTTCTTCGATTTCTTGATGCGTACCATCGCCGGCCGGGCAGAGGCACGCGCCGACCTCGTCAACGTCGGCGCGCACGGCACGCTTCGCGATCTACCCGATCTGCTGCCGCTGTTGCCGCCGCGCGACTCGTTCGGAGAAGCGGCCGGCGAGGCCGCCCTGCGCATCCTGGCCCGCGCCTCCCGCGCCGAGCTCGCAGCGTACGCCGCGCACGCCCCGCGCTGGAACGTGTCGGCGCACGACATCGAGCACTCGCTCGATCCAGGTACGATTGCGCTCGCTGCGCTCCACGCAGACGAGGCGGTGGTCGCGATCGCGCGAACGCAGCTGCAGCGCACCGACGGCGAGCTCGCACGCACGCTGCTCGAGCTCACCGCGGCGCCGCCAGTCGGCGACCCTTCGCCGACGCAGTGAATGGCAGTGTCGCACCGGCTGTCGCCTGGACGCTGCAGGTGTGAGCCCGCAGCCCCGCTTGCCGCGTCCGGATATCTCAGGCGCCGTGGGCAATCATGGCCCCTCGCATCGCCTGCGGCGAGTGCTCAACTCTCGAATCGGCTGCGCCGACGTTCGCAGCGCCTGCGGCGAGTGCTCAGCTCGCGAGTCGGCTGCGCCGACGTTCGCATCGCCTGCGGCGAGTGCTCAACGCGCGCGCTTGTAGACGCTGATGATGGGGACGCCGTCGTGCGTGAGGACGTACGCCGGCGCGCCGCCGAACAGCGTCATGATGTTGGCTTCGGCCTCGGCCATGTGCAGCTCGTGGTGGACGATGGCCACGTCGGCCTCGCCGATCGACCCCACCGGCTGACGGTCCGGCGGCAGGCGCTTTTCCTGCACCATCTGCGACCACGCGCCGCCAGTCGTGTCGTGGATGTAGATGCGATCGCCCGGCTTGGTGTTTTCGGCCAGCCACGGCGCGAGGCTCTGGGTGGTGAAGCCCCAGAACTGACGGTTCAGCCCCAGCGAGGCGCCGCCAGCGGTGCCACCCACCGCCGCCACGTACGCCGACAGCCCGAACGGGTGCGAGTGCCATGTCTCCGCGAGCGGACCCGCGGTGAGCGTGACCGCCAGCAGGACCGACACGAACACGGGTTGCACGGTGAAGCGCCGAGTGCGGGCGCGCAGCCACGCGCGGAGTCCCCGGCCCACGAAGAAGATGCCGCGCGCGGCGAACAATGCCATGAACGGGTACGCCGGCATCCAGTGCTTGGTGCCGCCGAAGATCGGCGTGGACGGCAAGAAGAATGGCCCCATCGGCACCAGCATGGCGAGCAGATCCAGCCCGAGGCGTTCCCCCGCGCCGCTGACCCGGTGCGGCGTGCCGAACGCGCGGCGCAGCACGGTGGCCAGAGGCTTGATGGTGACCACTACACCGAAGACCCACAGCGCCAACGTGACGGTGGGCACCGACGCCGCGATCAGAACGGGAAGATAGAGAACGGGCGACGGCGGCCCAGCGTAGTTCCGATGCAGGAACTCCATGTTGTAGTATACATGATTCAAGTGAAAGGCCGTGTACTCGTGGAAGCGGGCCTGGGTGTCGTGCCAGAGCCACGGCCACAGCGCGACGAACACGAGCGGGCCGATCACGACGCCCGCCACGAGCGGCTTGACGAAGGCGAGTGAGCGAGCGCGCCACCAGCGAGCGTGTCCCACCACCATGAGGTGCGGCAGGATCACGGCGGGCAACAGCCACGCGTTGTGCTTGGTATCGAGCGCGAGCCCAACGGTCACACCGAACAGCACGGCGGACCTCCACGAGCCCACCCGCAGCGCCCGGGCATAGGCGCCGAGACACAGCGCCCAGATGGCCACCACCGGGATGTCGAAGCAGGCCAAGTGGGCGTTGTAGAAAAAGTGCGGCATGGCGCCGAGCAGCACCGCAGCGATGGCGCCCGCCGCGGGACCCGCGCGGCGTTTGCCTGCGTAATACACGTATCCCACGGCCACAGCTCCGGAGAGCATGCCGGGCAGCCGCCATGCCGTGCTCGCATCGGAAAACAGGTGGAGCTTCTCGTAGAAAAGCCAATGCGAAAACGCGAAGGCCATCTTCACGAGGGACGGGTGCTCGTGGTTGGCGCTCCAGGCCGAGTCGATGGCACCTCGCTGCAGGGCAGCCGCGGGCTTTTCGGCCAGGAGCCGAAACCAGCTGGCGTAGCGGGTGGCGGCGTCGAAGTAGAAGCTTTCGTCCCGCGCGAAACCCAGTGTGCGGGTGGTCTTGATCAGCGCGAACAAGTACATGCCGCCGATCAGCAGGCCGCCGCTGCGCACCAGCAGCGCGCGCGCGCGCGACGAGTCTCGCGGCGTCATCGGGTGAAGGCTCCGAAGCACACCGGCCGATGCGCGCCTGCCGAGCTCACCTCCACGTGGAGGTCGCCGGTCTGACCGCGCAGGCTCGGCGTGGCCACGTCGAGGTACTTCCAGCCCTGCCCGTCTTCGTGGGTGTCGTTGCCCAGCTCGACGTCCCTGGTGCCGCCGTCGGCCGTGTCCGTCTGGACGAGCACCCGCAGTTGCACCGGCGCATTGTTCAAGGTGCGCTCGCCTTCGGTGTGCAGACCGTAGGCGAGACGCACGGCGCCGCCGAACGCGACGTCGACGAAGCGCACGCGCGTGGGCGCAGGGCCTGCCGGCACCAGCAGGCAGTGCCGCAGCCGGTACTCCTGGTCGGGAACGACCACCATGCCAACGGCGTCGCCACCGCAGCCGTAGCGAACCGATGGCGTGGCCACGCCCCAGGTGCCGGCACTGGCCGTGCCGTGTAGCAGTGGGCAGTCGCGGTCACTTTGCGTGACCTGCAGGCGGTCGGTGCCGACACGCGGCATCAGCGGGTCGGCGATCTTCGCGAACGTTGGGTTCTCGTGCAGGCGGAGAACGAGCCGCCCGACCGGCTTTTCCCACTGCACTGGCCACGCCCCGAGCTCGGGTTCGTGAGCGCCCTTCTCCGCGACCTCGAGTACGTGCGCAAAGCGCGCCAGATCGGCGGGCGCGGCACGCGCGCGATCATTGGCAAACCGGTCGGCGAACGCTGCGCGGCCGAGCGGATCCGCCCAGCGCGGCGCGAAGACCACCGTGTCGTCGGCGGCGAGGGGACCGGCCGCGTCTTTGGCGCGCACGAAGTCGACCGCGGCTGGAGCCGCCGCGCGCTGCGCGAGATGCGCCTGCAGCTCGGTGACTCCGAGCAACGGGAAGCCCAGGAAGAGCCATCCCCATCTGGATTGCAGTCGCGTGCTCACGGCCACGGCGCACCCTAAGAGCGTTGGGGCTCGCCTCGAAAGGCTTTTGTTTTGAGGCCCATCCTGGTAGGACCCCGGGCCCCGAGTATGTCACGCCCCACCTCTACGGATCGCAGCGAAGCCACCATCGCCGAAGGGACCACCGTCCGCGGTCGCATCTCGGGTGATGGCACGCTGCGAGTCCACGGTCGTATCGAAGGCGACGTGACCTTGCGCGGCGAGCTGCACGTCGGCGCGGCAGGTCGGCTGGTCTCCACGATCGACGCGAGCGCCGTCACCATCGAGGGCGACGTGCAGGGCAGCGTGACCGCCAGCGGCGGCGTGGTCGTGGCGCGAGGCGCGCGCCTCGTCGGCGACGTCACCGCCACCCGCTTCCAGCTCGACGAGGGCGCAGAGTTCGCCGGCTCGCTCGCACACGACTTCGACCTGCCGACAGCTCTTGGCGACGGGTCCAGATCTTCTTCTTCTTCTTCGCCGCAGCGCCGTCGCTGATCGCCACGACGCGCACACTTCCGAGGAGTTTCATGGCCAGCACCATCATCGGTTCCAACATCACCATCGAAGGCGAAGTCACCAGCGACGACGACGTCGTCGTGCAAGGAACCATCCGCGGCAAGCTGTCGGCCAAAGAGGGCGTCATCGTCGAGAGCGGCGGTCAGGTCGACGCGGACATCACCGGCGGCCCCATGACCATTGCGGGCAACGTCACTGGCAACGTCGAATCCGACGGCCGCGTCGAGCTCCAACCAGGCGCCCGCCTCGTTGGCAACGTCAAAGCAACCCGCATCACCATCGCCGACGGCGCCCACTTCAAGGGCAGCGTCGACATGGACGTCTGAGAAAGCCCGCTCATGACGACCGTCATCGGACAAAACACGCGCATTCGTGGCCGCATCCTCGGCGCCACGGACATCGAAGTACACGGCCAGATCGAGGGCGATTTGCACGCCACGGGGGAGGTCATCGTCGAAGCCGGCGCACTGGTCCTCGCCAACGTCGACGCCGCCCGCATCGTCGTGCGTGGCGCCGTCCGCGGCAACCTGAACGCCTCGGAAGCCCTCCTCTTGGAAGACGGCGCGCGGGTGATTGGCGATCTGCGCGCCGCGCGCATCGCCATCGCAGCTACCGCGCTGGTCCGCGGATACGTCGAAACTGCAGGCGCCGCGTCCGGTACGACGGCTCCCCGCGCCACCGCCCGGCGCGCCGAACCGGCTCGCTTCGCTGCACCACGGCCCGTCGTGGCAGCCCCCGCCCGCGTCGTTCCCAAGGCGCCGCCACCCCCGCCAAAGTCGGTCCCCGCGCTCGTTGCCACGAAGGCCAAGATCGCTCCGGCGCCCGTCGTGCCCGTGCTGAAAAAGGGCACCAAGGCCGTGCACAAGTCCAAGCGCGCCTGAGCGAGCCCCCCGCTCACCACGGCAGCGGCTTCAGTTGAGGGCGTCGTCCAAGAGGTCTGGGTTGGCTTTGCCGCTGTTGTCTTTGGCCGGCTTTTGGTCGCTGGTCGACGGTGGTTTCTCGTCGTCCTTGGGCGCAGGCTTCGGCACGGCCGGCTTGGGGACGGCCGGCTTGGGTGCAACCGGCTTGGGCGGCGCTTTCGGCTTGGGCTTGGCGCTGGCTTCTTCGACTGGCTGTGGTGCAACCGTTGTGGGTGCAGCATACACGGGTTGGTGCCCCGGCGGCGCATAGCCATAGGGGACGCCCGGCGGATACCCGGACGCGCCGGGCGGAGGATAACCAGGCGGCACCGCCCCAGGCACGTAAGGGGCGCCTTCCGGCGGATACCCGGACGCGCCGCGGGGCCCGGCTTGGCCATACCCATACGGCGGCACCGGCGGCGCGGCGCTGGCCGGCGCCGCCACCGATGCGCTCGCCGCCGGGCCCTTGGTCGGCGTGTCGTTGCCGAAGGTAAAGTGCACCAGCGCGACCATGCCCACGCCACCGAGCAACAGGCTGTAGGCGAGCCACAGCACTCGCGAGCGTGGAGCGGGCGCAGCCACCACGCTGGACGAGATGGCGCGGGGTGCGGGCGGCTGGCCGCCAACCATTCCTGGCTGTCCGCGCTCGGCGGCCTGCGCCAGAAGCTCGCGCGCCGTGGGCAGCACCGGCAACGACTGGAACTGCTGGCTGATGCCCGAGTCATACGCGCCGCCGCCGCCGCTCGGCGGCGCGTCGCCGGTGCTGGAAGGCGGCGCCGGAAAGTGCGGTTCCGGTTCGTCGTACCTACCGCGGGGTCGGGTGTCGTAGTCTGCGGTCGGCGCGCGGCGC
>JAYUXI010000748.1:0-2327 GCA_043753085.1 Myxococcales bacterium
TTACTCGGGTACACCCCGATCGTCGAGACGAACGCGACGACGGGTGGCCTTCGGCAGTTTGCCCTCCAGCGGCGACCGCAACGAGGACGCCGCCATCGAGAAGCGATTGGCCGGCAGCGTCGATTGCTCGGACGACTTGACGTGCTCGCGGGTCATCTCGATGAACTTCTGCTGGCTCCGGAATGGAATCTGCGGGATGCGGATCTGCGCCCGCTCGTAGGTGCCGTTGGGTGTCATCGGCCAGGCCTTCATGTTGTCGGCCATGGTGATCTGCAGCATCTCTGCCAGCCGTGCGCGCAGGTTGGGATCCTCGATGGGGACCATCACCTCGATGCGGCGGTGAAAGTTGCGCGGCATCCAGTCTGCGCTGGAGAGGTAGATCTCGTCCTTGCCGTCGTTGTGGAAGTGGAAGATGCGGCCGTGTTCCAGGTAGCGATCGATGAGCGCGCGCACCTGGATGTTGTCGCTGACGCCGGGAATGCCCGGCCTGAGCACGCAGACGCCACGGATCAGCAACGTGATCTGCACGCCGGCCTGCGATGCGCGGTACAGCGCCTCGACCGCGTCTTCGTCCACCAGGGAGTTCATCTTCGCGACGATGAAGGCCGTCTTGCCGCGCTGCGCGTTTTCGGTTTCGCGTGCGATCAGTCCAAGCACCGCTTCGTGCAGGCCGAGCGGCGCCACCACCAGCGAGTTCCACTTCGCCGGCGCACTGTAGCCGGTGAGCAGATTGAACAGCGACGACGCGTCTTCGCCGAACTCCGGCCGGCAGGTAAGCAGGCCGATGTCCGTGTAGGTACGCGACGTGGTGGTGTTGTAATTGCCGGTAGACAGGTGCACGTAGCGGCGCAGGCCGGATTTTTCGCGGCGGACGATCAGCGAGCACTTGGCGTGGGTCTTCAGGCCAAGCAGGCCGTACACCACGTGCACGCCGCTCTGCTCGAGCATGCGCGCCCACGCGATGTTGGATGCTTCGTCGAAACGCGCCTTGAGCTCGACGATGGCGGTGACCTGCTTGCCTGCTTCGGCCGCGCGGGCGAGGGCCCGGACGATCGGCGAGTCGCCGCCGGCGCGGTACAGGGTCTGCTTGATGGCGAGGACGTCCGGGTCTTCGGCCGCGCGGGTGACCAGCTCGACGACGGGATCGAACGATTCGTACGGGTGGTGCAGCACGATGTCCTGATCGCGAATCACTGCGAACAGATCCTCGGCGTCGCGAAGAGGCGGGGTGACCAGCGGCGTGAACGGATCGTCGCGGAACTCGCGGCGATCCTCGCGGGTGACCATGGCCAGCAGATCCGGCACGTTGAGCATGGGCACGCGGAACACGTCGCGCTCTTGGTCCACCTTGAGCGAGCTGGCCAGCTTGGTGAGCGACGCCGGATCGAAGTCACCGGAGACCTCGAGACGAACCGCGTTGCCGCGCTCGCGCCGGCGCAGCTCTTGCTGGATCTCCTGGATGAGATCCTCGGACTCTTCTTCGTCGATCTCGATGTCGAAGTTTCGGGTGACGCGAAAGGTGTATACACCACGCACCTTGACGCCAGGGAAGATGGTCTCCACGTGGCGGGCGATCACGTCTTCGAGCAGCACGAACGCGTGCCTGGGCGAGGTGCCGTCCGGCAGGTCGAAGCTGGGCACCTCGACGAGGCGCGGCAGCATCATCGGCACCTGCACCACGCCGAAGTTCACCTCGACGGCGTTCTCCTTCTGGAACATGACGCCGATGTTGAGGCTCTTGTTGCGGACGTGCGGGAAGGGGTGACCCGGATCAATCGCGATCGGCGTGAGGATCGGGAACAGTTCTTTTTTGAAACGCTCGTCGAGCTTGGCGCGTTCTTCCTGGGGCAGCTCGGATGGCTTGAACAGCCATGAGCCCTGCTGGCGGAGCGCTGGCAGCACGGACTCCGAGAGATCTTTCCACTGGCGCGACACCAGCTCTTGCACGCGCTTGGCGATCCGCGAGAGCTGCGTGGTGACGGGCATGCCGTCGGGTGCGATGTCGTCGACCTCGCCGGCCATCTGCTGCTTCAAGCCGGCGACCCGGACCATGAAGAATTCGTCCAGGTTGGAGGCGAAGATGCTGTGGAACTTGAGCCGCTCGAGCAGCGGTACCGATTCGTTCTCGGCCTCGCTCATGACGCGCGCGTTGAACTCGAGCCAGGACAGCTCGCGGTTCAAGTACAGCGCCGGAGAACGCAGATCGTCGGGATTGACCGGCGCCGCGAGCGCCGACAGCGATCCCGGCGACATGGAAGGAGGCGACAGCTCCGACAGCTCTACCGAGCTGGGGCGAGGCGTGACGTCGCTGCGCGGCGCGTTCACGT
>JAYUXI010000749.1:0-2323 GCA_043753085.1 Myxococcales bacterium
CTCATCGGCGGCGGCTCCGACGCGAGCACCACGTCCGCGCTCGGCATTGCCAGCATCGACGGCCTCGGTCCACGCGGCAAAGGCTTCCACACCAAAGACGAGCAGGTCGAGCGCCGAAGCTTCGTACCGAAGGCCACCGCTCTCGCGCGATTTCTTCTTTCGCGATGAGCGCCCACGAACGTCGCTGCGTACGCGGTCGAACGCGCGTGCTGACTCGATGGGTAGCGATGGGCGTCGTCGCGGTGGGCGTGGTGGCGACGGCATGCGCCCCGAAGGACGAGATCATCCCCATCATCCACGTGTCACCCGGCTTCGAAGACCGTCTCGCGCTGCGCCCTCCCACCGGCAGTGCCTATGCCGATGCGGCCTCGCCGCAGGCAGCCGACGCCGGCGCGGAGCCCGCCCGGTAGCCTTCGCGCGCGGCGCGATTGCGACGATGGTGCTTGCGACTCGAGATCTCTTTCGATAGGTTCCGCGCCCTTGGTACGGTCAGTCGTCCGGACGCAAGTCTCGGGGCGTAGCGCAGCCTGGTTAGCGCACTAGACTGGGGGTCTAGGGGTCGGAGGTTCGAATCCTCTCGCCCCGACTGCAACGAACAAGCGAGGATGGGCCCCGGGAAACCGGGGCTCTTTCTCGTTAAGGCTCGTCAAGGCTCGGCGCGAGAAGCATGTGGCACGGGCGTTGCGACGATCGAGTGTCATGCAAGCGAAGCGTTGGGTCAGACGGCTGGTGGTGGGGTTCGCAGTCTCGACCAGCGCAGGCTACCTCGGCGCGTGGCTGCTGGCCGCTCCGTACCGGCGGGCCGAGGCCGAGCCGCCCGAAGAGGTTCGCGTCCTCCGAGCGCCCTCGGCCGACTTGCTCGCAGCGCCCATGCCGCGCGCGTCGGCCGAGGCCACGCTCGAACCGCTGAACGCCCAGAAAACGCGCACGCCTTCGTTGCAGAAAACGCGCAACATCCTGGTGGTCGGGCTGGATCGCCGGCCCGATGGATCCGGCCCGTCGCTCACCGACACGCTGGTGGTGGTGGTCCTCGACGAGCGCAGCCAGCACGTCGGCCTCATCAGCATTCCGCGCGACCTCTACGTCGACATCCCGCAGGAAGATGCGTCGTTCGCGAAGGACCGCATCAACACGGTCTATTCGGCAGCCCGCCATGGCAAGCGCGACCCGATCGAGCTGCTGAAACGTGTCGTCGAGGACACGCTGCAGTTGCCAATCCAACACGCCCTCGCGCTCGACCTCGGCGTGTTCGAGCGCGCCGTGGACGCGGTGGGCGGCGTCACCGTCGACGTGCCGTGCGCGCTGGCCGACAACTTCATCGACCATCGCGTCGATGGCGGTCGCCGCGTGCTGGACGTGGACGAGGGCACGCAGCACATGGATGGCGCCACGGCCGCGATGTACGCGCGCTCGCGCCACGGGCGCTCCGACTTCCATCGGGCGCGCCGACAGCAGGCGATCTTGGTTGGCGTGCAGCGTGCACTGTCGGGTCTCGGCATCGTGAAGTTGCCGGAGCTGTTTTCGGAGCTGGAGAGCTCGGTCGAGACCGACATGCGCCGCATCGAGCTGCTGTCGCTCGGGCGGCGCGCGCTGCAGATCGATCTGACCCACCTGCACGGCATCGTGATCGGCGAGCCGGAGGTGAAGGGCGTGATGACCGCCGACGGCAAGGCCGTCCTCGAGCCGGACTTCGCCGCCATCGATGCCGAGCTCGGCAAGCTGTTCAGCGCGCCGAGCCCGGGGGCGGCAAGCAAGGCGTCGCCGTGCGTGGCCAAAGATGCGGCGCTACGCAGCCCGCACGCGTCGCGCTGAGCCGGCGCAAGGAACGAGTCAATAGACGCGCGGGAAGATGACCCAGGGGACCTTCTTTTTGTAGGCGCGGTAGTCCGGATCCTGGCTCAGGTGCCGCTCTTCCGTCCAGGCGCGCCAGCCATACACGCTGCAGAGGGCCGACAGCGCCAGCGCCGTCTGGATGGTCATGTGGTTGGCGTGCTCGAGCCACCACGCGCAGCACTTCGTGACGTAGGCCGGGTGGCGTATGAACGCGTAGGGGCCACGGGTGATGATGCCGCGGTTGGTGAGGTTGGAGAAGCGCGGGCCGAACGCCACGGTGGCGGCGGCGTAAATGGTGAACAGAAACACCATGCCGCCGCGAATCCAGAGGTCTGCCACGGGGCCGAAGTGGGCCGCGGGCGCGTCCTTGAACGGCATGTACGTGCCGAGCACGTTGTTGAACGGCGGGTAACACGACAGCGCGATCGCCCAGCCGAAGCCGGTAGGCTCCACGCTCTTGGTCTTGTTGCCGAGCCAGCGCGATTCCATC
>JAYUXI010000750.1:0-2320 GCA_043753085.1 Myxococcales bacterium
GCGTCGCACAGCACGTCGGAGTCCGGCACCACGAGCGACTCCCCCACGGCCACGATCTCCCCCGTCGCGGCGTCGTCGCCCGCGCGAAGGATCAGCGACCGCGCGAGGTGCTCCCCCAGAATCTGTGGGCCCCAGGCGGGGCACGCCACGGCGCTCGTGGTCTGGCTCACGCAGTGCCGCGCCGTCATCACGACGCGCGGAGCGACCAGCGTGCCGGTGCAAAGCATCTCGCCACCGATGTCGATGGCCAGGACGGCGGGATGCCGGCCGCGCGCCGCCACGCCGCCGACGATGTCGTGCTCCGCGACGTCGGAGGGATCGTTGCCGCCGCAGCCCAGCGCGAGAAAGAGTGGAAGCGCGCGCATCGAGGATCTGATCATGCCCGCTGCAGAGCGAGCCGCGTGCCACCGGTATGGCTACGGCAGAACGCGTGGTGGCTCGTGGCCCGACGCGCGTGCACCCTGTCCCTGGACGGTTCGTGACCTTGCCGGCGGCCCCGACCGCGGATCCACGTCAGGAAGAGTCGGCGGCCTCTGGACCTGTTCTCACTGCAGCATGAGCCGCAAGGGCAACTGCCGGAACAACGCCGTCGCACAAAGCTTCTTCGCCACGCCGAAGACCGAGCTCGTCTACACGCGTCGCTTCGCGACCAGAGCTGAGGCACGAGATGCGATCTTCGACTTCATCGAGGTCTCCTACAACCGACGTCATCGTCATTCGTCATTCGACGCTCGGCTGCGTCAGCCCGGTCGATTTTGAGAAGAAGTTCGTGGTGAAGAAGAAAGAAGATGGGTGCGGAGTACAGCAAGGTAGCGCCATCATACTGTCCACGAATCGGGACAAAACCGGACGCCCACGAGCGAGGAGTTGCGTCAGGTCTTTCGCCTCGGCATCGCTGGGCTCACTCGCCGTTCTGGGCTGCGGCCGCGCGTGGCTCGGGCTGGCGTCCAAGCATCAGCGCGATGCCGCCGCCGGGAACGACGACTTGTTCGTTGCCGATGCTGCGCAGGTAATACACGTCCAGCGCCAAGCCCGCGTAGCGGCCAAGTCGAAACTGCACGCCGCAGCCGCCTTCGAGGAAGGCGGCCGAGAGGCCGTACCGTCGGGTGTCACCCTGATCCACGTACACGCTGCCGCCGCTGCGCAGGGAGCTCGCATACCCGTAGCCGACACCGAATCGGGGCGTGACGGTTGCCCACGTCATCACGTCATAAGAAACCAACAAGGGCGCGCGACCGAGCACGGGAAAGCCCCACGCCGACTGCACGCGCGGGGCGACCGCGACGGCCCAGACGGGCTGGTCGAAGAGGTTGACGACCGACGACAGCTCGGCGAAATCGATGGCCGCGCGCGCGCCGAGCTCGAGACGGCGGATGACGCCCACGCGGACGCCTGCACCGGGCATGACGCCCTTGCGCTCGGCCGAAGACGGCGGGTCGGACGCGGTGCCCTTGTTCGCGCCAAACGAGCCCCCGGTGATGTCGAGGAACGGGTACGCGTTGACACGCCCTGGCTCCAGCGGCCGCGCCGAAGTGAACACGCCAGCTGGCGTGCAGGCGCTCATCGCGAGGCTTGCGAGCAAAAGCAACGGCGCGGTCGGGGCCATCGGAGACGTCAGTCCGCGCAGCAGCGGAAGCCGAGCGTGGGGATTCCCGCGGCGTCAGCCCCATTCGCGGTCACGGAGCCGCCTTGCACGGTGTTGCAACGAACCAGCTGAGAGGTCTCCCGCGCGCTCCCGAACTCGTTGACGAAGTACCCCCCGTTCGCCTGATAGGACGGCGTGGCTTCCGCCGAGATCGACCGGATCCGCCCGGTGTACTCGGTGACGTTTCCGCTCATGTCGACGATCGCGGGGTATTCGGCGACACCGCATTGGGCCCTCGAGCCCACCGCGGCAGTGGTTCCACCTTCTACGTTGCAACGGCGCTCGTCGTACACGTCGCCGTACGGGTAGCCGCGGGCGGGCAGCCCCGTGTTGTCGAGCCCGTGCCCGCACACCAGCTCCCACCGTGTTGGGGTCTGCTCTTCTCCCACGTCCCTGGCGAAATCGCCCGTTCCCACGGCGCCGCACAGACTTTTGCCCGCCCACGCGCAATACGCGGCGGCGTCGCAGAGACCGATGCACACCTGCGGATGCTCGCCGCACCCGTCGCCTTGGCACACCGAGGGCTCTCGCATGCACTCTGCATCGGCCTTCTGGGGCGACCTGCCTTCGCACGACGGCGGGGCTGCCGCGGTTGCAGGAGCGCCGGCGCCGACGAACTCGTCGTATGCGCTGCGAGTCACCTCGGTCTTGTCGATGCAGAAGCGATCACCCTGG
>JAYUXI010000751.1:0-5773 GCA_043753085.1 Myxococcales bacterium
CGCGATCAACCGCACATCGTATCCGCCGCGGGCGCCGTGCGCTTGGGGCGCGGCTGGGAGGTAGGGGCCAGCTTTCGACTGACCAGCGGCACGCCGTACACCCCGGTTACGAGCAGCAGCTACGACGCCGACCAAGACGTGTATCGGCCCCGTCGCGGCGCCACCATGAGTGCCCGTAACCCGGCCTTCTGGCGAGCCGACGTGCGGATCGAAAAGAAGTGGACCTTCAAACTATGGAGCTTGGCCATGTATCTCGACGTGCAAAACGTGCTGAATGCACCCAATCGCGAGGGCTTCACGTACACGTACGACTATTCGGCGCGGCAAGGCGTGCGGGGGTTGCCGCTTTTCCCGAGCCTCGGCATCCGAGGGGAGCTCTGATGCGCACCGAACGAACCGCCTTGCTGCTACTCACGGCGCTCTTGGTGAGCTGCGAGCAGTTCCCCGCGCGCGGCTGGCAACTGGCCCGCCTGCGCGTCCTCGGAGCACGCACCGAGGCAGCAGGTGAACCGGCTCGCGCCTCCCTCGCGCCAGGTGAGTCCGGTCTCGTGACGTGGCTCGTAGCGGGCCCGACGCAAACGCCGCCGCTGGACTGGGCCTCGGCGCTCTGCATCCCGCCAGGAGGTGCGTACGCGGAGCCTCGTTGCGAAACGCCCATCGCGCTCGACCATGGCGCGAGCAGCGACGCCTTCGCACGGATGACCGTGACGGCACCGGTCGATGCAAACGAAGATCTGCTGCTGCTCGTGGCGTTCTGTGTCGGCGGAGGCGCACGGCTGGACCCAACTCGATTCACCGCGTCGTGCGCAACGGGCGAGGCGCTGTTGGCCTCGACGACGATCGCGGTGGGCACCCGCAACCTGAACCCCGAGCTCACCGACGACGCCGCGCGGCTCGGAGGTGCACGCCGGGACGTTGCGTGGCCGGCGGACTGCGTCGCCGGGGCACTACCTCTAGGCCCTCCCCTCGAGTTTCCCATCGACGTGCTCCTGCGGGAGGCCGACCGAGAACCCCTCGACGAAGGCGCCGAGACCCTGGTCGTGTCCAGTTTCGTCGACGTGGGCACCCTCGACCGACAGTTTTCGGTGCAGGAGCAGCCGCCCTTCGACCGCGCCACGTTCACCTTCACACCGCCTCCGACGGCGGCCACTGCTCGTTTCATCTTCGTGCTGCGCGACGGTCGCGGCGGCACGGCCTTTGCGCAACGCACGCTCTGTCTGAGCGCACCTCCACGAGGAACTGAATCCCCATGATCGAAATGAAACTCCGTGCATTCGCGGGCCTCGGCGCCGGGTGGGTCATGTGGCTCCTGGTCGGGCTCAGCATTCTGGTCGTGGCGATCGCCGTGGAACGTGCAGTGGTCCTGCTCCTTCTGGCTTCGTCGAACGTTTCCGAGCTTCGACGCAACCTAAGCAGTGCGCTCGGCCGCAGCGACCTCGCTGCCGCACGGGGCCATCTCGTTGCGTCGCGATCCATCGAAGCGCGCGTGCTCCTGGCTGGACTTTCGGCGTTGCCGCGTGGGCCGGCCTCGGTCGAGGAACGCCTGGCTAGTGAGGCGCAACTGACGCGCCTCGCGCTCGAGCGACGGCTGTCGGTACTGGGGACCATTGGTTCGAACGCGCCGTTCGTCGGGCTGCTCGGCACCGTGATCGGTATCATCGGCGCATTCCGCGAGCTCGACGCGTCGGGTGGGCAAGCATCCACTGCACTCATGGCGCAGATCGGCGAGGCCCTGACGGCGACGGCAGTGGGTCTGCTGGTTGCCCTTCCCGCCGTGGTTTCGTACAACTTTTTTCAGCGCATCGTGGCGGCGCGGATCGGTCGAGCCGAGGCACTCGGGCGCGAGCTCATGTCCTTCGTGTACGACAGCCGTACGCCGCGACCGGAGATGGAGTGATGGGAACCGGGTCGAGCTCGCAAGGTGGCCTGGTCACCGACATCAACGTCACACCACTCGTCGACGTGGTGCTCGTTTTGCTGGTGATCTTGATGGTGACCGCGACGGCGGTGGCCAACCGGACGATCGCGCTCGATCTGCCCAAGACGAGCGCCGGCTCTGCCGAGGGGGCCGCGCAGCCACTGGTCGTGGCGGTCGACGACCAGGGCGCGCTGTACCTGGGCATGGATCTCGCCACTGACCAACAGGTTCGGGAACGCGCGCGCGCGCTCGCGGCCGCCGATCCGAATGCATCGGTCGTGCTTGCGGCCGCTGCAATGGCCAGGCACCAAGCGGTGGTTCACGCCATCGAGCTACTTCGAGCGGAGCACGTCTCGAAGATTGCCATCGTCGTCAAAGGAACGGGCGGCCCGTGACCTCGACGGAGCTCTCGGTGCCGCTGTACGTCATGCTGCTCGGTAGCGCGGCATTGCACGGGCTCGTCGTGCGCATGATGCCCGATGGCGCGGCGCCCGCAGCACGCCCGACACGCACCACCTCCGTCGTACTTGCCGTGACGGAGCCCCAGCCGCCGCCCCCCGTGCCCCGGGAACAGGTAGCCCCCGAGCGCGCCCCCGTGGCGAAAGCGAGCCAACCGAAGCCTACGACTCCGGCCGCAGCGACCGCCACGCCTGCGACGCCGGCGACCGCGGTAGAAACGCACGACGACGTGGCGGTGGACCTGACCGGCACGGTGCTCACCGGCGGCGGAATGGCGCTCGGCCAGGCAGCGGCAGCCGGAAACGCCCTGGCGGGATCTCGCGTGTCGTTGCCGTCGAGCGCAGCGTCGCTGGGTCCGCGCCTGGTGGCACTGGCAGACCTCCGCAGGGCCCCACGCGCCCCGGTTCTCGACGAGGCGCTGCAGCGCCACTATCCGCCGGAAGCACGCCGCGCGGGGCTCGGGGGCGTGGCGGTGCTGCGGGTGCAGGTCCTGGCGACGGGTCGCACGGGGACCGTGCGCCATCTGCGCGAAACGCACTTTGGGTTTGCACGCGCATGCGAAGGCGCGGTACGAGGCGCATCGTGGGAGCCCCCGCTCGCGAAAGACGGCACCGCGGTCGCAACGGAGATCACATACACGTGTCGCTTCGAGGTTCAGCCTTGACGCTTCGCAGTCTGTTGCTGGGCCTCGGACTCCTGTCGGCCGCTTGCCTCGCGAGCACGAGCGCCCGCGCCGACACGGCCGCGGAGCCCGTGCGCGCGACATACTCGCTGGCCGTCGACAGCGACGACGATGCGGTGACGTTCGAGGCATTGGCGGGCGCCCTTTCGTCCGAGCTCGGTCGCGAGGTGGTCCGCGCGAGCGCCCCCGCGAACACCTCGATCCACATGGTCCTCCGCGCCAAAAAGCACCTGCTGTCGGTGCGGGTGGAACGCGCCGACGGACGCACGGCGCAGCGCAGCCTGAGTCTGCGCGGCGGCCCCGATGCCACACGCCGTGAGGCCGTATTGCTCGCCAGCAACATGGCACGTGACGAGGCGCAGGAGCTGCTCGATGCCCTTGCGCCGAGCCCCACGGCCAGCGCACCAGAGCCCGCGGCCGAAGAAGCGGCGCCCGCGCCCGCGGGCGCAGCACCGGCAGCGCCTGCCCCTGCTCCTCGTCCTGTCCCAAGCGCAGCGGAAAAAGCCAGGCCGCCAAACCCGGGCGCTACGCCACCCGAGCCAGCGCGGCTCGTCACCGCAGGTTTGTTTTGGCCGCTGGCCACGAACATGCGGCAGCCGCACGCGACCAGCCACTTCGACGTCACGGCGGCCTTCGGGCGCATCGGTCGGGTCGAGGGGTTGCAGCTCACGATGGGCGTCGCGCTCAGCGAGCGTGGCGGAAGCGGCGTTCAGCTTGCTCTCGCTGCAAACGTCGCCCCCGGCTCACTCCGCGGGCTCCAGCTCGCGTTGGGGTTGAACTGGGCCGGCGACCTACGGGGAGTGCAGCTCGGTCTGGCGAACCATGCCGGCAGCGCGCGCGGCGTGCAGGTGGGGTTCCTCAACGCAGCGCGGGACCTGCGGGGCGTCCAGCTGGGGCTCCTCAACGTGGGATCGCGTGTGCGAGGCTTGCAGGTTGGCCTGCTCAACGTCGGCGAAGAAGTCGATGGCGCGGTGGGTTTGGTCAGTATCTCGCGGCGCTCCGTGCACCCTACGGCTTGGGTGTCCAACCTGCACTACGGCAACTTCGGCTTCCGTTTCCGCACGCGCTGGATGCATACGCTCGCGGGTCTCACGGTGGGCTCTCTCGAAGCGCCGCCAGGCGCCGGCGGGGTAGGCTGGTTTCTCGGGCTCGGCAAGAATGTCCACCTCGGCGGCCGCTTCGACCTCGACGTAGAAGCGGTGTATTCGGGGATGGTCCGCACCGAAAGCTTCCCGCAGTGCAATCTGGACTTGCACCTGACAATCTTGCCCGGTTATCGCATCGCGTCGATGTTGCGTGTCTTTGCGGGCGGGGGTGCCAGACTCCCCTTGAGCTACGACTTCGGACGCGCCGTCGTACGCCCGGAGCTCGTCGCCGGCCTCGAATTTTGAGAAGTGCGAAGAAACCGTGCGAGCTCTTGAACGGATCCGGGAGCGGCGGTTACCGAGAGCGAGAACATGGAATCGGCGTCGATGACAGACCTCGTGCACGCCGCGGAGCACGATTCGCAGAAGCAGGATCTGGTACGTCGGCTCCAACGTGGCGAGGCGGCGGCGCTCACCTGGACGTTCCACCAACACCACACGGCGGTTCGGGCCTTCGCGCAGCGCCTCGTCGGCGACGTCGAGGCGGCGGAAGATCTACTGCAAGAGGTCTTCATTGCCCTGCCCGGCGCCATCGGCCGGTTCCGTGGCGACGCGGCACTGCTCACGTTCCTGCTGTCCATCACCGTCAATCGTGCGCGTAACCACGTGCGCGCGGCTACTCGGCGCCGCGCTGCCCTGCGTCGGTTTGCGCGGGAACCGGAACGCGCCGGGGAAAATCCGGAGCACGAGGTCTCTCGTGGTCAGCTGGGTGCGCGTCTGATGCGAGCCCTCGACGACTTGCCGCTCGACCAGCGCGTGGTGGTGGTGCTTTCGGAAATCGAGGAGCGCAGCAGCGTCGAGATCGCTACCATCGTGGGTGCGCCAGAGGGGACCGTCCGAACTCGTTTGCACCACGCGAAAAGAAAACTCCGCGACCGACTCGGGGAGGCTCCATGAACGATCGAGATTTGCGTGACGCATGCACGGAGCTGCGCGAGCAGCATCGCGGCGAACATCACCAGGCGGACGCGACGCTTCTGGCAGTCCTCCGCAGGACACGCGAGACGCAGCGCGGCGGCTTCATGCTGCGACACTTCCTGTTGCCCGCCGCCGCGATGCTGGCCGCGACCACCGCGTGGGCGGGTGCCACCGGGCGCCTGGCACCGGCCGTGCGCAGCGTCGTCTTCGTCGTACGCAACGAGGTGAGAACGGAACGACGCAAGCCGACCGTACGGCTCCACTCGCCAGCGCCGGCAGCCGAGCGCGTGGAGCTCGCCGTCGATGCGCCTGTCGCCGCGAGCCCAACCCCACCAGCAGTCGCTAGCTCGGCGCCGGTTTCCGCGGAAGATCCGCACGCGGCTCTTTTCGCCAAGGCGCATCGAATCCATTTCACCGAGCACGACCCGGCACGCGCCGTCGATGCATGGGCTGCCTACTTGCACGCGGCGCCCCAAGGACGTTTTGCTCCGGAGGCCCACTACAACCGGGCCCTCGCTTTGGTTCGTCTGGGCCGCGAAGCCGAGGCGAGGCCCACGCTCGCACGGTTCGCCGGAGGCGACTACGGCGCCTACCGCCAGCGCGAGGCCCGCGCCCTGCTGGAGGCGTTGGAGAAGCGGTGACGCCACCTCG
>JAYUXI010000752.1:0-5772 GCA_043753085.1 Myxococcales bacterium
GGCATCCGCCGCCGCCGAACGCGCTCGACCCGCTTCGGCAGGGTGGTGCGGAGAGTTGACCCGTCTTCGGCGACAAACAAAACGGGCAGCGAATAACTGGCGCTGTATCCGGAGGCCTCGATCACGAGCGGGGATGACGGAACGCCGCCCCGAGCGACCACGCTCCAGTCAATGTGACTGAGGCCGAGGGCCAACGGCTGCAGAATCCAGTCCTGGCCGTCGGCGCGAATGCGCGACTGGGCCTCGTTGACGATCAGGCCCCGTACGATGCTCTGTATGCCGTTCGCCTGAGTGATGAGCTCGCGCGATGGGGGAATGGTGAGCGCGGGTTCCTCGAGGGGGACGCGGAGTGCGAGAGCCAGCAAGCGCGCCCCATCGACTGGGTTAGGCGCATCAATGACGAAGAAGATGCGGTCCTCGAACCAGTGCACGACGCCCTCCACACCCTCGACGTCGGCTCCGGCGACCGAAAGACGGCAGGCATGAGCGTCCCACGCTTCGATGCCGTGCGTCTCCGCAACGAGCTCCAGCGTGTTCGGTCCCAGGCGCGTGATCCGCGCATGGACTTGCGTCTGCCCGTCCTTGAGGACGGCGTACGGACGCCCGAAGCCGCGCCCCAGACGGAAGCCGGCGTCGGTGATCATCCAGGGTCCGGCAGCCCGCGGGGCTCTCGGAGCCGGGCGATGTCGGAGGTGGCGCTCGCTCGGGCTCGGGCAAGAATCGTGGCCGTAAAGGCTCACGTTGGAGTCAGTGGCGTTCATTGGTCGCGAACTTTCTGCGCGGTGGAAAACCCGCGCCAGGTATGTCGTCATTGTGGCCGCCGACGTACGTAGAGAGCACTTCAGAGCAAGTGCTGGGCCAATGGGGGAACCAGCGCGCGAAATGTGCAGCTCAGCCGCGTAGCGTAAGCACACTCTGCGCAGGCGACGCCCAGCAGCTCCCAGCCCGCCCTTTTCTGGAGCAAACTTTGCACGAGCGCGCAAGATGCGCCCTGTGCATCCTTTTAGAACACCAGACAAATCCCCCATGCTTCGAAGCGTGACATTTCGGGAGGTAAGCGATGAACGAGTCAGTGCGTCCTCGAATTTTTGATCCAGCGGTTCCGGTCGACACCGCGGAGCTGCGAGCCCTAAGACGTTCCGCCCAGCCTGTGGAGTTCGACACGCTAGGCCAGCAGATCGCAGACCTCGCCCAAGCTCGTTGCCCCACACAGCGCCTGCAGGGCAGCGCGCTGGAGGCGGCCATCAAGGCGGTCGTGGGCGCGGCAGAGCCTGCTCACTACGGACGCCAGGTCTTCTTCCCGTGGACCAACCGACTCGTGCGGCTGCTGCCACCTGCGGACTTCGCAGAACTACGCTTCGATCGCAACCGCGGCAAGATAAGCCGCGACGAGGGCGTCGCGCTGTCGGGTCGCTGCCTGGCGGTAGCTGGCCTTTCAGTGGGACTTTCGATCGCCACGACGCTAGCCATGGAGGGTGTGGGCGGCCGGTTTCATTTGGCCGATTTTGATACTTTGGGTCTGTCGAATCTTAACCGGCTGCTTGGCAGCGTGGTCGAGCTTGGAGTCCCAAAAGTCGAGATCGCAGCGCGGAGACTTTACGAGCTGAATCCTTACTTGCAGCTCACTCTCTTTCCCGACGGCGTGCAGGACTCGAACGTAGATGCATTTCTGGATGGCGCTTCCCTACTCGTCGAGGAGTGCGATTCGCTGCCCATGAAGATTCGCCTACGCGAGTGCGCGCGTAGCAGGCGCGTGCCCGTCCTGATGGAAACGAGCGACCGCGGAATGCTCGATGTCGAGCGCTTCGACGAGGAGACGCACCGGCCCCTGCTGCACGGCCTTCTCGCCGGCATCACTCCTGAGCAGGTGCAGGGCATGGCGGCCTCCGAGCGCATGGCGCTCGTACTTCGAATTCTCGGCCCAACGCTCAGCCCCGATATGGCTCGTGCGTTGCACGAGGTGGGGCGCACGCAAGAGACGTGGCCGCAGCTCGCGTCTGGTGTCGTACTTGGCGGAGCCACTGCTACGCACGCCGCTCGCACCATCCTGCTTGGTCACCGTTTGCAGTCGGGGCGTTACTTAGTCGATCTGGACCACTTGCTGTCTCAGCCAGTCGCCTTGTCGTAGCCTGGCACAAGAAGCGTAGCAAATGCAGCGGGATTGACGACCCCGCGTGCGCCCAAGCCGCCTTGGGGTACCGTGGCCGGACGTCCGTCGAGTTCCTCGGCGTAGGCATTCGCCACGTCTGCGTGGGCGCCCATGCCCACGGCGGCCAGCGCAATGGCGGCCCTACGCGCCGTGCTTGCCGCCGCTACCTTGCTGCCGCCCGCGTGCTCCTGACCAGCCTCTAGGAGAAGCGCCAAAGCCATTCCCCAATCGACCTTGAGCGAGCGCAACTTTTTCAAGTAGTGCACGACGGCTGCGTCGCGTGCCGGACTCCGGCGCTCGAACATCAGCGAGAGGGCGATGCGGCACTCAAGTTCGAGACGGAACACCCGCATCATGTGGGGTACCAGGATCAGTTTGCCCTTGGCCGTTCGGTCGAAGTTCTCAAAGCACTCTTGCGCCACCGAAAATTTCTTCAAGTATACGTATGCCTGACCCCGTGCATACGCGTCGAAGAGGTGTTGCAGGTAGACGCCACGTTGCGACCAGCGCGCCGTGATAATCGCTGTAACCTCGATAGCGCGTTCCGCTTCGTCGTGTGCCACCCAAGCGAGATTTGGCAGGCCAGAGCTCGCAGCAATGTTGGCGTATAGGTCGTCCTCTCTTTCCGCCTGCAAGCGCGCGCGAATCGCTTCTCGATGCAGGTCGGCATACTGGCCCGTAGCGGCTAGTGCCCAGAGCTCGGCTTCTACCGCCATCGATGACTCGCCTACCGCGCCAACGCATTCGCTTCGTATGCGGTTTCTGGCGGCGCGCGCTGATTCCAACGCCCGCGTCCAGGAGCCGGTCATGACCGCAGCCAGAGCCTCGGCGGAGTACACGATCGCGAGCTCGGACTTCGCGCCAGGTACCATGGCCGCTGTCTTCTTGGCCTCGAGCCCAAACTTCAGCGCGTCTGCCTGACTACCTTGTGCCGCAGCGGTGAGTGACTCCATCGCAAAGGCGCGCGCAACGCGCATTGGCTCGCCTATCTCCAACGAGAGATACACGTATCGCGCGCAGAGGGCGAAAGAGGGCAACTGCTCGATCGAGCCGAGGCCAAGACTCACACTCCACAGCGCGTCCAGTTTCCGCAGGTCGCTCGAGTCGCACTGCAGCCGCGCCTTCCAGCGGTGCTTGCGCGCACGAATGCGTATTCGGCCCCACACGAGTACGGCCATGGCGGCGCGGTCGCCCCCTGGAATGTGCTCGCCCACGGAAGTCAACAACAAGTTGGCGACAACGATGGCTTCGTCCACATGGCCGCTGCGGAGCAGCAGCTCAGTCGTTTCGCAACGCAAGTGGAAGGCGCGTTCGTGCGATAACTGCGTCGTGAGGGGTAAAAACACGTCTGCGGCTGCTTTGGCTTTTCCCGAATTGCGCAGCGAGCGCCCAAACCGCTCACGCAGAGCGGTTGCCTTGGCGCCGTTGCCTGATGGCAGCAAAGTGAGCGCATCCGAATAGAATTCGGCGGCCTTTCGAAACGCAAGTGCCTCGAACGCCGCGTCCGCGGCGAGCTCCGCGTAGTGGGCGGACTTGTCGGCGACACCGGCTTCGCGCCACTCGATTGCCAGTTGCTCCGGATCGAAACGGCCTTCGGCTTCCAGCGTGGTTGCGATTGCCCGATGCATCTGGGTGCGCTCGGCGTCGGAACACTTGCTAAGGCAGGCATTGCGGACGCGGTAGTGGAACGCATCAACCCAATCGTCAGCGTCTGGACCGGTGGCGCGTCCCGTCCGTATTAGACGGCCCGCTCGGAGTGCCTTGAACGCGCGCAAACCTTCACCATGAGTGAGACCAGCTGCCTTTGCGTAGAGCACCCGCGGCAAAGGCTTCGCTGCGACACAGGCAAGCCTTAGATAATGGCGCTGCGACGAGTTCAGCTGCGCGATGCGCTCGGTAAGCACGAAATCGAGAGTAAGTTCGCCTGCACCGATGCCGTTGCCGCGATAGCGAAGGAGTTCGTCGATGAAGAGGGGATGACCGCTGGCCTCATGAATCACGTCTTCGGGCGCCACAGAAGTGGGTTGTGCTGCGCCCCGAGCCTGCACGTAAGCCATCGACTCGGCTTCCGAAAGACGAGCCAGCCAGACACTCTTTGTCGGCATGGGCAGGGTGGGCATAGACGAGGCGTGGCCTGGGACGATGCTCGGTGGGCGCCTGCTGGCTCGTAGCGAGCCGGTTTGATCCGTCCGCAACGTGGCGATAAAAAGCATGCGGGGCGCGTTGGGAGGACGCACTAACTCGTTCCAAAGCAGCAAGCTGTCTGCGTCGGACCACTGCAGATCGTCGACCGTGACGATTAGTCTTGTGCGGTCTGCCAATCGCCGGAGGCATTCTTTCAGCGCCGCGAACATCAGTACTCGGCGCTCGTTTAGGTCGGGGATCGCAGTTCGCGGCAGCTCCGCAACCTTGGCCGATCGGCGGAGTACCGGAAATACGTCGGCCACAATGGTGAAGTGCTGCGGGAGCAGCGGTTGCACCATCTCGTACCCGACCTCGAGAAAGTATTCGCACAGCGAGTCGATGATTCCGTCGACTGACTTGTATGGTACCAGCTCTTCCTCCAGCACTCGCGCTCGCAAGATGGTGGCCTGGCCGCTGGAACGAAGACGCGAGACGAAACTGTCGACCAGAGCGCTCTTGCCGATGCCTGACTCGCCCTGAACAAAGACCACGGTTGGCTGCTCCTGAACGGACAGGTCCGCGAAGGCATCGCTGAGAACTGCGAGCTCCGTGCTGCGACCGATGAAGACTTCGGGGAGAGAGTCATCCTCTTGACCCAACTCGCAGTCACTGGTTTTGTGAATAGACGACTCGAGCCAATCCAAGATTGCGCGGCGGCCGGCGCGATTTTTGGGGTTCGCTTCGAGCAGCGACACGCACAGATCACCAAGCTCCTCCGGCACCGTCGAATCGATTTCGCTCGGGTGTACGGGCGGTGATCGCTTGGTGGTCACCAGGCCGCTGATGCCGCCGCCTTGCCAGGGGTCCATGCCGGTGAGCGCTTGGTAGAGCAGCACCCCGACCGAGTACCAGTCGGCGGCCGGCGTGGCGGAATGCCAGAACAGCTCGGGCGCCATGTAGAGTGGGGTGCCCGCCAGCTGGACTCCTTTGCCCTTCACGTCGACCGCGACCCCGAAGTCGAGCAGCACGGTGCGACCATCGTGGGTGATGATCACGTTGCTCGACTTCACGTCGCGGTGCACCTTGCCGGCCAAGTGCAGGTGCGCGAGGCCCGCCGTGAGCTGACGAAGGGTTTCGCCCAGCACGGGAACGTCGACCACTCCTGGATAGACCCGAAGCCGGCTGCACTCGCGCGGCGAGTTGCCGACCAGGTCGGCCGTGGAGGCCATCTCGGTGGGCAAATCCTGGGGCGTGTTGCGGGGCTTCGACTCGGGCGTGTGCGCGTGCCTGACGTGCGCGAGGAAGTCCTTCCCGTCGAGCAGCTCCATCGTGAAGTGCCACTCGGTGCCTTCGTTGAAGAACTCGTCCAGCACGACCAGGTTGGGATGGTGCAGGTGCTGAAAGTCCCGGAATTCCGCCTTGAACGAGCTGACCGCGATGGGATCGATCTGGCCCAGGCTCTTCAACGCCACGTGCACGTTGCGCTTTCGGTCCAGTGC
>JAYUXI010000753.1:0-5765 GCA_043753085.1 Myxococcales bacterium
CGCAGGTGCTGGCCTTCGTGGCTGAAGCGGCCCTCGCTGGATTCGTAGGGCCGTTGCTCTCGCAGCAGGCGCTCGTGCTCGCCGCTGCCGAACAACGAGGGGAACGTTCGCGAACCGAGGTCGCTTGCATCGAGGCCATACATCTCGAGCAACGCGCGGTTGGCATGCAGGATGCGAAAGGTGACCGGGTCCACGAGACAGATCCCCCAGGCGATGTTCTGGAAGACCGACTCCCACTGGCGGAGGGTGCGTTGCGAGGCCAATCGATACGCGTTGCCAACGATCGCTCGCGAGCGCCCGACGAATGCGTGCATCACCTTCAGGGCGCGCGCCAGGCGCGGCGGATCACCGGCGTACCGTGCGATGAGTGCATCCGTGAGGACGTCTTCCTGCGCCGTCGAGATCTCGTGCCACTCTTCGATGGTGACACCCATGTCCGCGTAGGAGCCGCCCTCGAACTCGAGCGTATCGGCGTAGAAGTCCCAGTCGCCTCCGAGCACCTGCTCGAGGCGTTCACGCGCCGTCTGTTTCGAGGCCGCGCGCTGTGCGGGTGTGCGCGCCGCGTACAGCGCCGCCATGCCCGGGTGGGCTTCGAGCATGGGCAGCGTGCGCGCGTACACTTCGTCGAAGCACGCCAGGTACGCGGCGCCAAAGTCGGCGGCGGCCGGACCGCCGAGTGGCCACTCCGAGCTTGGTCTCCCCATCGATGCCAACAACCTTTCGCGCCGTACTGCAGAGTGCACGGTGCGCAAACACCCTGCCTGCGTTCGAACGTAAGGCGTTCGAATTGGGAGTCAAACGATGGCGGGCAGGTCCAGCATGCGCTGCCAGTACGGCCGCAGATCGAGCGTGACGTCCAGGCGCTTCAAAAGCTGGAACAGGCCGCCCAGCTTGCGGTGCAAGAACAAGAGCCGACGCGGCGGGGCGGAGTGCCGCAGCTGCTCGATGAACCGTCGCACCACGTCGCGCGAGCGCGCCGCGTAGTCTGCATCGCCGAACGCGAACGGCCCTTTGGTCTCGAAAGGCTCGAGCGCCACCCGCAACATTTCGACGAACAGATCGAGCGCCTCCGGGCTCTCGCGGGCGTCGACCAAGCCCTGCGCGATGCCGACCTGGATCAACGCTGCGGGATCCGCCGTGGCCAGCGCGCGCAGGAGCTTCACGTAGTCGGCCCGGAACGCTTCGTCGTAGGTGACGGTGGCACCGAAGTCGAGCAACACGATTTCGCGCGCGGCCGGTCGCACCAGGAAGTTGCCGAAATTGGGGTCGGTTTGCACCGTGCCCCATTCGAAGAACTCGCGGCAGTACAGGTCGAGCAGCAAGCTGGCCACCCATTCACGCTCTTCGTAGGTGGGTGCACTGTTCACCCATTCGCCGAGCGGTACGCCTTCCTCCCACGTCATGGTGAGCACGCGCCGCGAGGAGAGCTCTGGAAAAGACTGCGGCACGACGAAGCGTGGGTCGTCCGCCAGCAGCTCGCCGAAGCGTTCGAGGAAGTGTCGCTCGCGTTCGTAGTCCGCCTCGCCGTGGAGGACCCTCTTCAGCTCCTCGAAAGTGTCGCGCAGGTCGATGGGCCGCCGGCTCAGGGTGAGCGAGCCTTGCGCCAATTTGCGCACCAGCTCGAGGTCGGTGTCGATGTTGTCGGCAACTTCGGGATACTGGATCTTGAGCGCGACGGGCAGGCCGTGAACGGTGGCACGATGCACCTGGCCGATGCTGGCAGAGGCGGCCGGAGTCTCGTCGAGACCGACGAACGACAACAGCTTGGCCTCGCCGAGATCTTCGACGAGGACCTCGCGCAAGGTGGCCCAGGGCACCGGCTCGGCGTGGCTTTGCAGAGAGGACAGGACGCGCTGCGCTTCGGGCGGCAACAGATCGCTCGCGTCCATCGACATCAGCTGACCCGCCTTCATGAACGCGCCCTTCAGACGACCGAGACTGCCGGCAATCAGCTCGGCTTGGGCGAGGCGCGCCGCCAGATCCGACGAAGCGAGCTTTTCGGCCGAGGACGTGAGCGCACTTTTCACCGAACGGGTGAGCTCGTGACGGGCGACGCCGGCAGCCAGCGCCAAGAGCTCTTTCGAGCGCGACCACTTACTCATCGTTCGTAGTGCAGCAGTAGGCTTCGACTCGAAAAACGGCAAGGGGCCTGGACCAGCAGCCGCCCACGAATCCCGCTGGCGAGTGCCAGTTGGCTTGACGTCGCGCGCCGCCTGGGTTGATCTGGGCGATCTTGGGAACCTACGACGCCCGCTGCGCGGTCACCGGAGTCGCCATCCGAACCGAGGATGTCGTGCTCTTTCCGTTGATCTGCACCCGACCGACCACCGGCTGGATCATCGGGCTGCCTCGCATCGGCGCGCACGACGGGCACGGCCGCGTGGCGCGGATGAGAAAAAGCGTAGTGTTCGATGCGTTCGCGCAGTCCATGGTGCGCCGCGCCCGCTTTTCGAACGGGGCCGCGCCCGACGTGAAGAAGTTCTTTGCTCGCCTCACCGACCTCGCCGCGGTGCCCCCCAAGCTGGGCATGCGCGAGCTAGGCTTCGCGTTCGTGCTGCGCGCCGTGTACGACGCGCTGGTCGGCATCGGTCGCACCGACCCGCAAATCATTGCGCAGATGCGCGGCAAACACCGCGATGCGGGCGGCCTGTTCGAGGCCGCCGTTCGCGAGCATCGTACCAGCTTGCTCTTGCACGAAACCGTCCCGCCCGAGGCGCAGAAGCGCCTGCGTACGGGACTGGTGGCGCTGGCCCGCAGTGGGCTGGGTCACGGCGATCTGCCCCGCGCCAGCCTCGAAGCGGAGGCCACGCGAGAGAGCCCCGAAGGCGCTCTTGCCGCGGCGCTCGCGCGCTGGCGCCACGTGCCGGACGTCCGCGAAGCGATCGCACGGCACGCGCGCGACTGAGAGTCCGCCGGCGGTGGTACAAGGAGCGCATGCAGAATCCTCTCGTCATGTCGCTTGTCCGTCTGCTCCTGACCGGCGTCAGCGTACTGATCGTGGGCGCGCTGTTGCCCGGCATCAAGGTCAAGAGCTTCGGCTCGGCGGTCCTGTTCGCGCTCGTCCTCGGTATCTTCAACGCGGTGGCTTGGTACCTCTTCGCACCGCTCACGTGGACCTTCGCGGTGCTCACGCTGGGGATCGGCATTCTGATCGTGAACGCGCTGGTGTTCTTGCTCGCCGGCAAGGTCGTCTCCGGTGTGCAGATCTCCGGCTGGTTCACCGCGCTGCTGGCGTCCCTCGGCGTGTCCTTGGTCAACGCCGTGTTGCAGTGGGTTTTTGGCGCTCACCCGTGAGCTTCCCAGCCGACACCGTCACCCTCGAGCTCGACCTCGACAACGGCTTGCACGTGCGCGCCTTCGTGCGGGGTCGAGGTCCGCGCACGGTGCTCTTTCTGCACGGTTTTCCCGAGCTCGCGGTCAGCTGGCATTTGCAGTTCGCGGAGGTGCCCGACGGCTTCCGGTTCGTGGCGCCGGACATGCGCGGCTACGGCGGCACCGACGCCCCCAAGCAAGTGCGTGCATATTGCATTGACAACCTGGTCGGCGACGTGGCGTCGCTGGCGCGCGCCGTGGGCGCCGAACGCTTCGACCTGGTCGGGCACGACTGGGGTGGCGCCATCGCGTGGGAAGTGGCGCGCCGGTGGCCCGAGCTGCTGCGCACGCTGTCGGTCCTGAACTGCCCCCCCGGCAACGTGCTGGCGCGGACGCTGCGCCGCAACCCGAGGCAGCTGGCGATGAGCTGGTACATGCTTTTTTTTCAGCTGCCCCGTGTGCCCGAGTGGTACTTCGCGCGGGATCCGCAGGCCGCCATCGAGCGGGGCCTCTTCGGCCTGGCGAAGAAGACCGAGGTGTTCACGCCGGAGATCCTGGCGCCCTACGTGGAGCAAGTGCGCGAGCGTGGGCTTCCGGCGCTCAATTACTACCGCGCCGCCGTGGGCACCCTGCTGTCGCGCAAGCAGCCGCCGATGATTCACGTTCCCACCCGCGTGGTCTGGGGAATGGGCGACGGCGCCCTCGGTCCGTGGTTCGCCGAGCGCGACGTCTACCGTGACGTGGCGTCCGATCTGGACGTGGTGCGTGTCGACGATGCTGGCCACTGGGTCCAGCAAGAGTCACCGGTGGCGGTGAACCAGGCGCTGCACGCGCACTGGCTCGCGCACTGACACGCGCACTGACACGCGCACTGACACGCGTTCTCGCGGACACCGTCAGCTGAGACGCGAGGTGTCCGGCTGCGACGTGCCCGGGCGTGTCAGCATGATCTGGTAGAGCTGCGTGAAGCGAGCGCGAAACGATCCAGCCGAAGAAAGCAGGTAGAAGCGCCAGAGGCGGTGGAACTTCTCGTCGTAGCGGGCGCGCAGCGACGGCCAGGCGGCCTCGAAGTTCGTGTGCCATGCCATCAGCGTGGGATCGTAGTCCGGGCCGATGTTGTGCACGTCTTCCGGCGCGAACGTGGGCTCCATCGCCTTGGCGATCTGGGCCAGGGAAGGGATGAGCGCGTTCGGAAACAGGTACTTGTGGAAAAACGAGTCGATGAGCGTCTCGCTGACGTTGCTGCCGATGGTGTGCACGAACGCCACGCCGTCGGGCTTCAAGGTGCGATCCACCGTTTCGAAGTAGGCGCGGTGGTTCTTGTGACCGACGTGCTCCATCATGCCGATCGACATCACGCGGTCGTAGCTGCCGGTGGCTTCGCGGTAGTCCTGCAGGCGGAACTCGACCGGAAGACCTTTGCAGAGCTCGTTGCCGAGGGCGATTTGTTCCTTGGACACGGTGTAGCCGGTGACCTCGACGCCGTAGTTCTCCGCCGCGAACTTCGCGAAGCTGCCCCACCCGCAGCCGAGCTCGAGCACCTTCATGCCGGGCTTGAGTCCCAGCTTGCGGCACACGAGATCCAGCTTGCCGCGCTGCGCTTCGTCGAGGTTCTTGGCGCCGGGCCAGTACCCGCACGTGTACGACAGCGTGTCGCCGAGCATCGCTTTGTAGAGATCGTTGCCGATGTCGTAGTGGCGCTCCACCGAGTGGAAGACGCGGGTCATGTTCTGCAGGTTGAACGCCTTCGCCGCCGCCACGTACAAGATGGTGCGCCAGTCGGCCACGCGCTCGTTGATGCGCGCCACCAGCAAGTGGGCGATGAACTGATCCAGCGCCACCGCGTCCCATTCGCCGTCCATGTACGATTCCCCGACGCCGAGGCGACCGTCACGCAGCACGCGTGTGTAGAAGGCCGGACTATGCACCGTGATGTCCTGCGGCCTCGAGCCACCGATCTGGATGTCCGCCAGCTCTAGCAGGCCACGCACGGTGCGCTCTGCTTGTCCGGTGGTCAGGCTGGAGCGCACGTTCCCCACGTTGATCATCCGGCCGCTCTACTCGTTTTTCGCTTCGAATTGGGCACTCGCGGCACCGGCCGCACGGATTCGGCGCGGCCGCGCCGCGGCTCCCTGCCACGTTTGCGTCACAGCAGGCGCCTTCTGCCGCCGTCGCCGCCTTCACGGGTTAAGATGTCCGACCGATGCAGCTGCAATCCATTGCTACGTACGCGCGCGAACTGAAGCCGATTCTGGCGGCCAACACCTTTGCGCCGGCGCGGTCTCGGCTGCTGTGGCTGCCCCTGCACGTGGGCGTGGCCGCGCTGGCCACCACCGCCCTCGCGGCGGGCTGGGTACCGCTGTGGCTCGCTCCCGTGCTGTCGCTGGTCATCGGGTGTTCGTTCGCCGGCATGGCCTTCGTGGCGCACGAAACCTTGCATGGTGCAATCCTCC
>JAYUXI010000754.1:0-5763 GCA_043753085.1 Myxococcales bacterium
GTGATCCCCGACGGGGGAGAAGCGCGGCGCAGGGACCGACGCGGCGAGGCGACTGAGCAGCGAGAGTGGATCCAGGTCTACCGCGACGGTGCCGTCCGAAAACGGCTTCTTCAGGGCCGGCGTCTTCGTTCGCGCACGCTGAAGAGGTCGCCGATGCGCTGCGTCTGCTGCGCGCCAAGGGCAAGAAGCCCCTCTGCCAACTCGAAGACAACGGCGGCCGCGCGCTGTACGCGTGCGCAAGCGCCGACCGCATACTCATGAATCCGTCGGGTGGCCTGCGCTACTCCGGGCTGCGCACGCAGCACTTGTACCTCGCTCGCTTGCTCGACAACCTCGGCGTCAAGGCCGAGTTCGTCCGCATCGGCGCGCACAAGAGTGCGCCGGAGTAGTTCATGAACGAGGCGCCCAGCCCGACCGCCAAGGCCGACCAGCTGCGCCTGCTCGGCAACGTGGAGGCCGTGTTCGTCAAGAACCTTGCAACCTACAGGCATCCCGACCCCGCTGCGATCCGTGCCAGCACGGCCAAGGGACCCTTCGTGGCGAGCGAGGCACGCGCCGCCGGCTTCGTGGACGGGTTCGCCTTCGACGACGAGCTGGAGCGCGTGGCGGGCGAGATGCTCGGCGGCCACATCTCGTGGCAAAAGTACGCGAGCGACACCCTGGCCCCGAACCGCTTCGGCGGCCGCGGCAAGGTGGGCCTCCTCTACGTCGACGGTGACATCGTCGACGGCCGATCGCAGGACATCCCGATCCTCGGCAACCGTCTGGTGGGCTCGTACACCATCGCCGACACCATCAAGGCCCTGCGCAACGACCGCGACATCAAGGCCGTCGTGCCCCGCATCGAGAGCCCAGGCGGCTTCTCGATGGCCTCGGACGTGATGTGGCGCGAGCTACAGCTGCTGGCCAAGCGCAAGCCGCTCATCGTGAGCATGGGCTCCGTGGCGGCGAGCGGCGGGTACTACATCGCGGCCGCGGCCGACACCATCTACGCCTTGCCGCTCACCGTCACCGGCTCCATCGGCATCTTCTATGGCAAGGCCGACCTGAGTCGCTTGCTCGACAAGATCGGCGTGCACGTGGAGACCAACCGCACCACGCCCCGGGCCGATGCCGAGTCGCTCTACCGCGGCTTCACGGCGGACGAGCGCGCCGAGCTCGAACGCAAGGTCGGCCAGTTCTACGACGTGTTCCTCGACCGCGTTTCGAAGGGGCGCCGCATGTCGAAGGCCGAGGTCGACGCCGTCGGGCAGGGCGCCGTCTGGTACGGCCAGGAGGCGCTGCGTCACAAGCTCGTCGGTCGCCTCGGCGGTGTTCGCGAAGCACTCGATGCAGGCGCGCGCCGCGGCGCACCTGCCCGACGACGCACAGATCATCGAGACGCCCGACCCGGACAACACCCTGTTCGACAAGGTGCTGCGCTTTGCCGGTATCCGCGCCACCACGCCGATGGGGATCTTGCCGGGCTCGCTGCAGAACATCGCGCGCGCCGTGGCGCCGGTGGCTCTGTACGACAAGGACATGGCGCTGGCTCGCCTCGAGTGGACCGACCTCGACGAGCCCCTCGGCGAAGACGACGCGTTCTGACCTGACGCGCGCACATCGGGTCGCCGGCCTGGCACACCACCGTCGGCTTCGGCTTCGGTTCGCCGTGCGGAGTCGGGAGCCCGCCCTGCGGATGGTTGTTCAGGTCGGCAGCGATCTTCGCCTGGCGCACGGCCAGCGCGCGTCGCTCCTCGAGCAAGACCAGGCGCTCGACCTCGCTTTTGGTGCGGCCGAGATCGCCCTCGATGCGCCGGCGTTCTTCGTCGGCGCGATCTCGCTCGGCGAGCAGCGTGCGGCGCACAATTTCGTTGGCGGCGATGGCAGCCTGCACGCTTTCGGTTTCCGCGGCCGATTGCCGGAGCAGCGCGACCCCGCCCGCGCCAGTCGCCACGAGCAGCGCGACGAGACCCACGACGCCCTGCACCAGCCGCCGCTTGCCCTTGTCGGACCGTAGCGCGTGCAGCCGCTGTACGTGCTCGTACTCCTGGCGCGCCGTCTCCAGCTCCGCCCAGTGATCGGCATCGGCCTTGGCGCGCTGCACCTCCGCGAGCTTGATGGCGTCCAGTCGTGCCGCTTCGCTCCGTGTGCGCTCCCGCTCGAGGCGCTCGGCTTCTTCCGCGGCACGCGCGCGCGCTTCTTCCGCCTCGACGCGCCGACGTTCGACCGTGAGCGCGGCCTGGGCAATCGCGCGCTCTCGATCTTCCTGTTGGCGGCGTTCGCTCTCGATGCGATCGCGCTTCAGGTCCATCAGCTCGTGGAGAGAACAGAGGACCGAGCTTTCTTTGGTCCGGGTGGCCACCCGCTTCGGACCCGGCGGGTTCGCGACTCCTTGGGCGGCCGGAGAGGAAAGTTTCTAGTCCGTGGGCGAGTCGCTCACCTCCGCGTCCACGCCGCCGTCGCCCGCGAGGCGCTCCTCTGCCATTGGCAAGAAGTCGACGTAGAGCAAGCTGCCGCCCCGGACCTTGCCTATGAACGCGTCTTTCTCGTTCATGGGCAGCGCGGGGCAGCCCCACGAGCGCCCGTGCTTGGCCTTGTTGCGGGCCACGTACGTGGCGCCGTGCATCGCCACGTAGCGCTCACGCACGATCGAGTTGGTGGCCGATAGCCCGTCGAGCTTGAGCGAGAAGCCCCACGATCCGGTGTAGGTCTCGGCGGTCTTGTAGTACCCGAGCGACGTCATCAGCGAGTTGTTCACGTTCCTGAACACCTTCGGGATGCCGTCGTCTTCGGGATCGCTGCCCTCGCCGTGGGCCAACACCGTGCTCTGTACGGCGCCACTGACCATGTCGATCAGGAAAAAACGCGGCGTGCCCGCGTGGATCGACATGTCGATCACGGTCACGTACTTCGTGTTCTGCAGGCGCGACTCGTTGAAGTCGAAGTACTGCAGCACGTTCTCTTGCAGCAGCTGCGGCACCACGTCGGTGGGGTCCATGTGAGTGTATTTTGCAAGTACTGACGCCTTCTGCGCCGCGTCGAACTGGGGCTCCACGAAGCCTTCACGATTGCGGTCGCCGAACGCCAGCTCGTCGGCCGTGGCGGTTTGCTCGCCCTCGCGCGTGGTCTCGCGATCGCCGGATTCGTCTCTCGAGCTCGACGGCTCGCCGTCTTCGGAGGTGACGGCGCAGCCTACGGCCGTGGCGACGAACAGGACCCACAGCGAATGCGTCCGAGCCATGCATGGGTCGTAGCTCGTGCGTACGTGCCGAACCAGCGCAATGACGAGTCGGGCGTGGATGTCGCGCCACGCTACGTGGCACAGTCCGGAACGTGCGTTCGACGCGGCGATCATCGTGGCACGCGTAGTGCATGGCGGCGGGCATGCAGCTTCGCGAACTTTCTCTGCTGATGCGTTTCGTTCTTGCCAGCACCGCGGCGGCGGCCTGTGGCGGCCTCGTCGAGCCCAGCGACGAAGACGCGCCCACGGATCCGGACGACTCCCCTCGCTGCGCTGGATTGGACTGCCTTCCCGAGGTCGGCAGCAGCAGCAGCAGCAGCAGCGGCGAGCCCGAGCCGGGTACGGCGAGCTCGTCGAGCAGCTCGGGCTCCACGAGCTCGTCGAGCAGCTCGGGCTCCACGAGTGGCAGCAGCGGCACGACCAGCTGCGTCAGCGGCGCCATTGCGGCCGATGTGACGTTCTGTTGCCCGCCCGGAGAAGAGTGCGAAAGCAGAAGTGGCGCCACGCTCGACGAGGAAACGATGGTCTGCAACGTCGACTGCAACCGCGTGTGCACGTCGCTGGGCCTCTCCGCTGCGTGGTCCTGCCGCTGGAAGGACCCTGACACCCTCTGGTATTCGTGTGGCATGTGCGGCGTGGGCCGCATTGCCGCGGGCACGGCGCCGCACGAGATCGGCGGCACGCTCGGCGAGCGTCTGGCGCGGCAGGCCTACTACGAAGCGGCGAGTGTGACGGCGTTCGCCCGGCTGGCTCGCGTCTTGGCTACAGCCGACGCTCCGTGGGATCTGGTGCGCAGGGCGCAACGCGCGGCGGAAGAAGAGGCCCGGCACGCCGCCACGTTCGCCGCGTTGGCGGAGAAGCACGGCGCGGCGCCGTGCGCTCCCGAAGCAGGCGACTCGTTGCCGACGCTGTTCGAGCTCGCCATGGAGAACGCCGCCGAAGGGTGCGTGCGCGAGACCTTCGGCGCGCTGCTGACGCTGCACCAGGCCGAGCACGCCGAGTCCGCCGAGGTTCGCGCAGCTTTCGCGAGCATCGCCGAAGACGAGCTGCAGCATGCCGCGCTGTCGTGGGACTTGTTCGCGTGGTTCGATACGCAGCTCGGCGCAGAGGAACGCCAGATGATGCAGGATGCATACGTCATCGCGCGCCGCGCAGCCGAGCGCGACGTCGCGTCTGCGCCCGATGCGCTCGGCCTGGCGGTGGGGCTGCCAGTCGCGTCACGGTCTCGGGCGATGTTCGCCGAGCTGATGCGCGGTCTCGATTCGCTCCGTGCCATGAGACTGGCAGCGTAGCTACGAGATCTCGACCTGGATCGCGGCGCCGAAACATTCTTTCCGGCTCGCCGTCAGGCGCACGAGCCGGCGCAGCTGCATGAAAAACTGTGCAAGGCGGGCGGGGTCACGTCGGCGGCGTCGACGTCGAGCTCGGTGGGGTCCGTGGCCAGGGTCTCGAGGGCGATGTCCGCGAGGTCGTCTTCCTGGCACGCCTCGGCCATGCGTTTGGCCTGCGTGCGCGGCTTGCGGCGCAACGTGCCCAAGATCTATGAGGCGGCGGGCACTGCCTTGATGCCGAGCATGCGCACCTCGGCCTCTTCGGCGTCGGTCTTGACGCGGGTCCAGGGCAGGGTGACCAGCTCGTCGAGCTGATCGAAGTCCACGGCGTGGGTGCGACCGCGGCCGAACCGGTAATCGAGCGTGACGATGCGGGGTGCCGAGGCGGCGTTGGAGGCTCTGTCGTCGTCCAGCGCGTCGAGCGCACGCTCTTCCAGATCTGCCTCTTTTTTCACGCGCAGGAGCACGATTCGCTGGTGACCGTCGGTCGATATGGGTGGACCATACAGCGATTGCGCCAAGCCGCTGCAGGTATTGTCCCTAGAGCAGCGAGAACTGCGCCTTGCGCCGGCAGCTTTCCAGGCTCTTCGCGAGCTCGGTGAACTCCTTGCCGCCGAAACGGCGCGAGTACGCCCGGACGCTGCCGTCGGCGAAGCGGAGCAGCAAGGCGCCGGTGGTGCCCTCGAATACGTTGACCTCGCCCCACGTGTAGAACTCGGCGGGCTGATCGCGCCAGGTGAAGCGCACGCCTTCGCGTTCGACCGCGAGGGAGCGCTCGCGCCACAGCATGCTCGGAAACACCACGAAGCCGCGGATGAGGCCGGCAAACAAGATCACGGCGCCGATCACGCCGAGCACGGGCTTGTAGCTGATGGGTACACCCAATCGCAGGGACAGTGCACCCATCAGCGTGTAGAGCCCACCAATCGAGCTCAACGTGGTCGCCAGGATCAACGCGCGCGCCATGCCGGGCGTGTCTTCACGGTAAAACTCCAGCACGCTTTGCTTGCGCGCCGGTGTGTCCGCGATTGGGGGTTCGGCCGAAGCTGCCATCTCTAGACCACGGTAAGCCGTTTTTTGCCGCCCGGGCCGCCTTCTCGATCGATCTCGGGTGCCGCGTCCTGTCCGGCTTCTGCCTTTTCGGCCACGAGCTGCACGAGCCGCTCGGCCACGGCCATGACAGCGAGCGCCACCACCGAATCGGGCGCG
>JAYUXI010000755.1:0-2312 GCA_043753085.1 Myxococcales bacterium
CCCTCGAACTCGGGCACCCGCGTACAGCGGGCGACCTCCTGGAAAAAGTCGCGCCCGAGAACCTGATTGCGGTCGAGGCGCGCAAACCGCGACTCGAACAGGTTGTAGCGAAGGATGGTGCCTTCCTCGTCGAGACAGATCACGCCGAACGGAGCTTGATCGAGCTCGGCGTCGGTGCACAGGTCGATGGCCGCCGTGTCGATGACGCCGGGCAACGGGCCGTTGGACGTAGGGATGCTGAACAGTTGCGTCATTTCAGTTTCTTTCGGATCATCTCGTCGAACAACGAGGGACGCGCCTCGAAGGGCGGCGCCGCGGAAGGACTTTGCGTACCACTCTGCGGCGGAGGGGCGCGCTCGCGATCGATGGTGGGCGCCGTCGTGTCGAGCCAGCGGCGCAGGCGTACGGCGGCCTCGGCCATGCTGGGCACCCGGTCGGAGGCCTTCTTGCGCAGGCAGTCCGTCAAAAAACGCCACAGCTCGCGGTCCAGTTTCGCGCAGGTGCGCGGGTACGCGATGGGAGCCGAGATGATGGCCTGGGTGAGCTCGTGCACGTTCCCGTCGTCGGGAAATGGCAGGTTGCCGGTGAGCGTCTCGTACAGCGTGACGCCCAGGGCCCAGATGTCGGTCGAAGCATGCACGTCTTCGCTGCAAAGCTGCTCGGGCGCCATGTACGCGGGAGTGCCCATCGCCCATCGCTCGGGGGCGTGCACCACCCGCTTGTCGTAGGCGATGCCGAAGTCGATCAGCTTCGCTGCGACCGGAATGCCACCCTCGGAGCGAAGCAGGAGGTTCTCGGGCTTCAGGTCGCGGTGCACGATTCCGAGCGCGTGCGCGACCGCCAAGCCATCGACGACGGGCAGCAGTAGCTGCACGGCGGCGCGCGCCTCCATCGGCCCATTGCGTTCGAGATGGGCGCCCAGGCTCTCACCGTCCAGCAGCTCCATCACCAAGAACGGTGCGCGATCGAGCAACCCGCAGTCGTAGACCTCGACCACCGCTGGATGACGCAGCGAGGCCAGCGTCTTGGCTTCGGCCAGGAGCATGTCGCGCAGCTCGTCCGACTGGACGACGACGAACTTCAGCGCGACGATGCGATTGAGCAATAGATGTCGCGCCGCCCACACTTCGCCCATGCCGCCTCGGGCGACGAACCGAAGCAGGCGATAGCGCCGATCGATCAGTGCGCCGGGCTCGAGCCCCGCCATTTGCGGAGGATCGGCGGCGGCTGCGAACAGGGTGTCGTCGAGACACTTGTGGGGGGCTTCGGCAGACATGGGGCTCGTCACGCGGATTTGGCAACCAGAAGTTAGCTGCGCGCCGTCTCGCGTGCAATCACGCTTCGGCGCATCGACGCCATGTCGTAGAGCCTGCGCTGCCGGGTCGGCGTCATGACGAGGCCTGGGCGGGCTTCGTAGATCGTGAACGACACGTCTCCAACCCCCTTTTCCGTTGCTGAGATCCGATTGTGGCGGCGACGTAGGCGCACCACCCCCGGGGTACGAGCACTGGCTCCGCTCGGCGCTCGAGAGTGAGAGCTGTCACCAATTCTTCGTTGACCCTGCGGAGCTGGGTCCGCCGGCATTCGCATCGTAGCGCTACGCTCGCGAGGTGCTCACAGGTCGGCGGCGCGCTTCTTCGCTTCTTCGGCCAGGGCGCGGTGGCCGAGGCGCGCGGCTTCCTCGGCCAAGCTCTCGAACATCCGGATTGCAGCAGCCTTCTCCCCGGTCTCGAGCTCGAGCTCCGCGAGGAGGCGCCGGCCGTTGAGCAGATCCCAAAAAAACTCGCGCGCCTGCGCGGCTTCGACTGCCTGGACCAGCTGCTCTTTGCCGGCGGCATCGCCTGCGAGGGCATCGAGGTATCCGGCGAACATGCGGTCGTGAAGGACCAGTCGCTCGTGCCCGGCTTCGGTGGCAAGCGCGAGCGACTGATGAAACGCTCCGTAGGCGCGGGCGCGATCGTTCTGGCGCAAGAACACGTCGCCCAGGTTGTGCAGGTTGACCGCGACTTCGTAGGTGACCCCGAGCTCGCGCGCCCGGTCGATCGCTGCTTCGAAGGCGAGTGCGGCGTCCGGCAAGAGGCCGGAGTAGTACGCGACCAGACCGCGGGTTTTTTCCAGCTCGAGCGCGCGCACGGGATCGCCCAGCGCGTTGCGCTCGGCTGCGGCGAGACTGGAGCGAGCCGCACCGAAGTCTCCGGTGGCCGCGTGCAAAAAGGCCAGGTTCGAAGCGATCTTGAAGGCTTCGACCGACGCCGCGGAATCGGGCGTGGTGTCGGCCGGGAGGGAGTCGGGGGCGGACGCGGCGGCGAGCC
>JAYUXI010000756.1:0-5755 GCA_043753085.1 Myxococcales bacterium
CTTGCGCTGGAACGCGTCGTCGAACAGCTCGTCGTCGGCCACGGCGGCCGTCTCGCTCTTGCCGCGAATGAAATCGAGGAGACCCACGGAGAGTTACGCCCTCGCGCCGGCGGACTTCGTGCTCTTCGCGTCGGCCTGGTTGCCCTCGGGAATCGCTTCCAGGATCGCCTTCAACACCTGATCGGACTTGATTCCCTCGGCCTCGCCTTCGAAGTTGAGCAGCACGCGGTGGCGCAGCGCGGGGAGCACGGCGCGGCGGACGTCGTCTGGACCCGGCGCAAACCGACCGTCGAACAGTGCGAAGATCTTCGCCGCGAGGAGCACCGACTGCGCGCCGCGCGGCGAGCCGCCAAAACGCACGTAGCGCTTGACCAGATCGACCGGGATCTCTCCGTCCGGGTGGGTGGCCTCGAGGATGCGCACGACGTAGTCTTGCACGTGCCGTGCGACGGGGACTTGCCGTACGAACTGTTGCAGCTCGACGACGCGGGTGGCGTCGAGGATGGCGCGGCGCTCGTCGACCACGGTGCCGGTGGTGCGGTCCAGGATCTGGTGCAGCTCATCGCGCTTGGGGAACGGTACGTTCAGCTTGAAAAAGAACCGGTCGAGCTGCGCTTCGGGCAACGGGTACGTACCTTCCATCTCGAGCGGGTTCTGTGTGGCGAGCACCACGAACGGCGAGTCGAGCAGCATCGTGCGCCCACCGATCGACACGCGCTGCTCTGCCATGGCCTCGAGCAAAGCCGACTGAGTCTTCGGCGTGGCGCGGTTGATCTCGTCGGCCAGCACGATGTTGCTGAAGATCGGGCCCTTGCGGAACTCAAAGACCTTGCCGCCCTGCTGGCTTTCGTCGATCACGGTCGTGCCGAGGATGTCGGCCGGCATCAGGTCGGGTGTAAACTGCACGCGTGAGAACTTGAGGCTCAGCGTTTCCGCCAGGGTACGCACCAGCATGGTCTTCCCGAGGCCGGGTACGCCTTCGAGCAGAGCGTGACCGCCGGCGAGCAGGCAGCACAGCACGCCCTCGACGACTTCTTTTTGACCGACGATCATCTTGCCGATCTCGTCGCGCAGGGCCGCCATTTCGCGACCGAACAGGGACACCTTCGCCTGGGTTTCTTCTTGGCTCATGCTGCTCTTTCTTTACGCTGGAGCCGGCTCCGCCGGCGTTCGCATCGCTGCGCTTCGCTCGCGAGTGCTTTCTGGACTGCACGGACGCTCACGGGGTGGCGACGGGAAGCGCCGCTTCGCCGTCACGCGGACGAATCAACTGGAAGTAACGGCGCACGTAGAAGCGGTACCCGTCCGGGATCTCATCCTGGTTCAATGCTTCTTCCGCGACCGTTTCGTATTCGCGGAATACTTTTTGGTAGCCCTTCGACGCAAAGCCCCGTTCGGCGGCGCCCAGAATCACTTCGCTGCGAGTCTGACCGTTCGCGGTGTCTTGGCCCTGGACTTGGCTGTCGGTGGTGCCGCCCACGGCCTTGCTGGCCTGGCCCTTGAGGTTGCCGTCGTGCTCGGTGCCGGCGCCTTGCCCGCCCTTGCCGCCGCCCTCGCCTTGGCCCTGACCGCCGCCGCTTTGTTTCGACAGCATCATGAGCTTCTCGCCGTTCGGACCGAGCACCCAGGTCTCGCCCTGGCCCTGGCCCTGGCCCTGCTGGCCCTGACCTTGCTGCCCCTGGCCCTGTTGCCCTTGGCCCTGCTGGCCCTGACCTTGTTGCCCTTGGCCCTGCTGGCCTTGACCTTGTTGCTCTTGGCCCTGCTGGCCCGGTGGTGGCTGCTGGCCCTGGCCCTGCTGGCCGCGCGCGCGCTCGCCGAACTTTTGCAGACGCACGAGGCGAGCCTTGCCGCCCTGCCCGCTCTGTTGACGCAGCATCGCGCGGAGCTCGTCGAGCTTCTGCTTCAAATCCTGCTTTTCTTTCTCCGACATCTGCTCGCGGGCCATGCGGTTGATGTCCTCGGCGCTTTGCTCGAGATCGTCGGCCGAGAGGCCTAGGTCCTTGGCCAGATCCTCGGCCGCTTCTTGCAGCTCGCGATCGAGGCGCTCGAGCCTGCGCTCGGCCTCGCTTTTCTTTTGTTCCTCGCGCGACAGACGTTCGAGCTCGCGTTCCTTTTTCTTGAGGAGGCTTTTTTCCTCTTCGCTCTTCGTGTTCTTCTGCTGCTCTTTGTTTTTCAGCAGCTCCTTCTGTAGCTCCTCGCGCTTCTTCTCGACCTCGGCCTTGCTCTTGTCGCGATTTTCGCGCGCTTCTTTCAACGCCTGGCGCAGCTTGTCGAGCTGGGCCTTGTCTGGCTTCTGGTCGCGGAGCTTTTGCGCGAGCTCGCGCAAATTCTTTTCGGCCGCGGCCAGATCCATGGCGCCGAGCGCTTCGCCGGTGGGCTTGCCGAGCTCCGCCTTTTTCAGATCGTCGCCAAGCTTTTTGAGCGCCTCTTCGAGGGCCTTCTTGTCTGCCTCTTTGCCTTCGAGCATCTTCTGCTCGAGGTTCTCGAGCTTGCGAAATGCCTCGGTGCGATCCAGGCGCTGCTTGGCCAGATCATCGACCAGCTGGTTGAACTCGCGCAGCAGCTCGCGGGTTTCTTCCGACGGCTGTTTCTGCTCCATCTCCGTGGCGAACTCGCGCATGGCATCGAGGTCGTCGGCGGAGAGCTCGGCGGGGTCGAGGCGGTCGGCGGCGACCCATGGCACGCGGGCCCGCACCTCGAACAGAGCGACCAGTACCAGGGGCGCGATCAGGGCGCCGGCCACGCCGAGATGGTGCGGGCGACGCAGTGGCACGGCGCCACGCGGGTCTGCGCCTTGTGCGGCGCGCGCGCCGTCTGCGATGGCCAGGCCACGCCACGCGTCGCCCGCGGCTTCGCTCGAGAACGCGAGTGCGTTGGCCAGGCGGCCGGAGAGACCATGATGCGCATCGAGGCGGCGGGCACCGGCCAATGGTGCGAGTCGCCGCGCGAGTGCCACCACGGTCACAACGACGACGCCGAGCGCCAGGCCGGCGAGCACGACGCGCGCAGGAAGCTCGCCGAGAAGGCCCGTTTTGCGTGCGGCGAGCGCCAACACGGCCAGCCCGAGCGCCACGCTGAGGCCCGTGGTGCCTGCGTCGAGCGCGCGATTGACCCGCATTCGCCGCTCGGCGGTGAGGACCTTGCTGCGCGCGGCAGACAGGCTGTCGGAGGTTTCACGCATAGTGGTCGGTGAGGTTGGGAAGAACGTCTGGGGCTCGAAGTTCCATCCCGCTTTCGAAAAGGTACCAAAGGCATCGCGCCGAGGTGTCACATTTGCGATGCTGCGTGCCGATGGTGCTTCCTGCTCTTCCCAAGCACGGCCTTCGCTTCGAACAGAACGACACCGTGAAGAGCACAGCCGGGTATTTGCACCTTACAGCCTTTACGGTCACGAAGGACGGCGGGCCCCAGAAGGCCCACTACGACATGGTCGGGCGCAAGGCGCTCGATGCTGCCGTCGTCGTTCCGTACTTCGAACGCGATGGCACGTGTTTCGTCCGCCTGCGCACGGTGGTGCGGCCGCCGCTGGCCGTCCGGCCACCACCGCCGCCAGGAACCGCCATGCCCCCGGACACGCTGTGGGAAGTTCCCGCAGGTTTGATCGAGCCCGGCGAAACGGCAGAGACCGGCGCCTTGCGCGAGCTGTACGAGGAGCTCGCGGTCCGGCCCGAGTCGATCGTGGCGCTCGGTCCACCCGCCTGCCCGGCCCCCGCTGCCCTGGGCGAAATTCACGTGTATTTTGCCGCAAGGCTCGCGCCGCCCCGCGACGACGCAGACCTGCCCGTGCCCGAAGGCGATGGCTCTCTCTACGAAGAAAACGCGGCGTTCGTTACCGTACCCTTGACCCAAGCGCTCGATGCGTGTCGTCGTGGCGAGGTGTGGGACTCCAAAACCGAGCTCGCGCTACGCCGCCTCGCAGAGCTCGTCGCCCCGTGAAGAGCCGCGTCCTCGTCGTCCGCAAGCGTTCTTCGCTCGAGCGCTACCTGGAGGGCAAGGCCGACACCCGCGCCGCCGACCTACTGGCGAAGGGGGATGTGGTCGTCTCCAAGTGGAAGATCGCGCACGAGGCGCACCAGGCCGCCCTTGCCACCGTGTTGTCGGCGCTGGAAGACCTCGGCGTGGACACCACCGTGCGCTCCTTGAAGGAACCCCTGCCCGACACGGCACACTTCCAGCTCGTGGTCACGGTCGGCGGCGACGGCACCCTGCTCGGCACGTCGCACGCCATGGGCTCGGGAGTGCCGGTGCTCGGCGTGAACAGCGCACCGGGCCTTTCGGTCGGGTTCTTCTGCGCCACCGACGCACGCGGCGCCAAGGAGCAACTGCGCGCCGCGCTCGAAGGCACCCTCGGCTCGGTGCAGCTGACCCGCATGCGCATCGTCCGGAACGGCACCGAGGAGCTCACCCGTCGTGTCCTCAACGAGATCCTGTTCTGCCACAACTCGCCGGCCGCCACCTCGCGGTACTTGCTCTCGGCGCCGCGCGGTCCCCGCACCCGGCGCGAGACTCATACCGAAGACCAGCGATCCAGCGGACTGTGGGTAGGCCCGCCGGCAGGCTCCACCGCGGCGCAGCGCAGCGCTGGCGGCAAGGTGCTGCCGCTCACGGCCGCCACCTTGCAATTCGTGGTGCGCGAGCCGTACGTGCCGCTGGGCGAGCGCCTGGCGCTGCGCCGTGGTCTCATCGCCGAAGACGAGACGCTGACCATCCGGAGCAAGATGCGAAGCAGCAAGATTTTCGTCGACGGCGAGGAGCTCGTGCTCCCCGTCGAGCTCGGCGACGTGCTCTTGCTCTCGTGCTCCCCCGAGCCTCTGGTCGTGCTCGGCCTCGAGGGCGACGGTGGCGCCGGCGCAGTGGAAACGGCTCGCAAAAAACGCCGGCCTCACTAGGTGGCGCAATGCTACTCTGACTGCCGATGCGTACGTCGATCCACCGTCTGGCACTAGCGCTCGTCTTTGCTGCGGCCCTCGGGCCCGTCCGGGTGCAGGAGCCCCGTGCGGAAGCCTCGGTCTCCACCGCCGCCACTCTCGAAGGCCTCGTCGGCTTCGCGCACGTCGTGGCCCTGGCCGAGCCCACCGAGTCCCGCACCGAGTGGCAAGGGGGGAAGATTGTAACGTACACACGTCTCGTCGTCGTCGAGCGCGTCAGCGGAGAAGCGCCCACCTCGGTCTGGGTGAAGTCGCTCGGCGGCACGGTCGGCGACATTGGACAGAGCGTCGAGGGCGAGCCCACCTTCGTCATGGGCGCGCGCTCGCTCGTCTTCTTGCGCCGTCTCCCGAACGACGCTGCCGCCGCCGACTTGCACGTCGTCGTGTCGCGGGCGCAAGGTCAATACCCGCTTGCGCTCGAGAAGGCGCGCTGGATGGTTCGCCCGAACGTACGCATGGGTTTGGTCTTGCCGGCCCGCGAAGCGGCAGACACGCCGATGGTGGTCCTGCCGAAGCAAGCAGCTCTCGCTCGGCTACGAGATCGCCCGGTGGACGACGTGCTGCGCGAAGTTCGCGATCTGTGGACGCAAGTGCATGCGAAGAAAACTCCGTAGCGCTCCGGCCAGCGAACTACGCGTGGCGGTGCTGGCTGTGCTCGCGGCCTCGTGGCTCGCGCCTGCTCACGCAAACGCGTATTGCCGCACGCGTGTAGACAGCACCAAAGCCAAGCGAGACGGCGACCCCCCCACCGACGAAACGAACCTGTGCTACGGCACCGGCCCGGAGATCTACTGGCTCAATCGCTGCATCAGCTACGAGCTGTACCC
>JAYUXI010000757.1:0-5753 GCA_043753085.1 Myxococcales bacterium
CGAAGTCATTCGGATGGTGGCGTCGACCTCGCCAAGGTCAATGTGGTCTACACGGATGCCGATTCGGCTCCGGTGCGGATCGAACAAGGCCAGACCGACCACGACCACGAATCCGACGCAGGTGATCTTGCACGGCGGGTCGTGCGATCGCCTGCAGTCGAAGCCGAACGGCCTTCAGTCCGACGGAGGCCGGCTCGTCATCAGCGCGGTCTGCCCGTGGATCCAGGCGACATAGGCATCGGCGCCGGCGTCTGCGCGGATCATGAGCACCTCGGGCACCTGGTACGTGTGCAGCGTGCGCAAGCGCGCCGCCACCGCGGCGAAGCGCGCCTCGGCGGTCTTGATGATCAACTGCACTTCGTCGGCGCGCTCGATCTTGCCTTCCCATCGGTAGAGAGACCGCACCGGCACCATGTTGACGCAGGCCGCCAGGTTCTCCGTGACCAGGCTCTCCGCGATGCGTTCGGCCGTTTCCGGATCCGGCGCGGTCGTCAACACGATGCATGCTCCTCCACTCATGTCTCCTCCTGTAGCACGTCGCTGCACGCCAATCGCACGACTGGCGGGGTCGGCATGCGCGCTGCCATCCGTGACGCTGCCCGCTCCCGGAAACTCGCGCTCGCTACCGGGTCGGCACCGAGGTGGACGCTTCCCCGGTGGCGAATGGCTTGAGCACGTCGATCACTCCGGCGGCGTCCCACTCGCTCAGCTGGCAGAGGTCGAGGGGCTCACCGCTCGAGTCGAAGCGTCGCAGCGCGGCTGCGGTCGCCGCGTTCTCCACGAGGTACGCCATGGCCCAGTCGGAGAACGCGCGCGACTGGATCGCGGCGTAAAAGAGCAGGGTGACGTCGGTGTGGCGTGGATCGCGGCTGATGCACTGGAACAGCTGGTTGACGGCCTCGCGCGTGCCTTCGATTGCCTGCAAGAACGTGCGGCGGTTGAAGTACAGGAGACCGGTCACATCGCCCGTTTTGTTTTTCCGCCGCGCCGTCTCCAGGATGGAAAGAATCTCGTCGGGATCCGGGCTGCCGGCAGGCCGGCTCGCGTAGATGAGGCGGAAGCGCTGGATGGAGGCCATTGACTCCATGGTACGCATTTGAGTCCACCGTCGGTCAACCACCGCAGCGTCGGGCCGTACAGCTTGCAGCACGAAAGCGAGCAGCTTGCGCCCGCCGCGGCAAAACCAGAGGCCCTTGGTGTTCACGGCGCCGACCTTGCCGTCCTGCGGAATGCCCCCCGCCGCTGCGGATTCGCTGCATACTGCACCGTATGCAGCGACTCCAGAACGTGCTTTCGCTCCGCGCCCGGTTCGATGGGTTCCTGGTCGACCTGTGGGGCGTGGTGCACGACGGGGTGCTGCCGTTTCCTGGTGTGCTCGATCACCTGGCGCAGCTGGCGGCGAGCGGCGCACGGGTCTGTTTCGTCAGCAACTCCTCGAGACGCGGCGAGCAGCTCACCGAAGCGCTGCTGGCGATGCGGATTCCCCGCGCGCACTTCGTGGCCGTGGTGTCGTCCGGCGACGTGACCCGGGAGGCGCTCGTCGCGCGCGATCCCGCAGTGTTCGAGCCGCTGTCCGCGCGCCCGACGGTGTGGCACGTCGGCAGCCCCGCGTACGTGCCCTGGCTCTTCGAGTTGCCGTTTTCGTTCGTGACCGACGCGGCGGACGCGGAGCTGATCGTGTCGACGGGCACCGTGACGGACGAGGCGGCCCTGGTCGCTTTGGCCGACCGGCTCGAGCCGCTGGCGCGTCGCGGCGTGCCTCTGGTGTGCACGAACCCCGATCGCGTCGTGCGTTCGCCCACCGGGCTCCACCTGGCGCCCGGCGCCGTGGCTCACGCGTACGTCGAGCGCGGCGGCGCGGCCTTCCTGTACGGCAAACCCCACCCGCCCATCTACCGCGCTGCTCTCGAGCGGCTGGCCGTGCCCGCCGCCCGCGTGGTGGGCGTCGGCGACATGCTGGACACCGACGTGCTTGGCGCCCAGCGCGCCGGCCTTGCGTCGGTGCTCATCACCGGCACGGGAGTGCATCGCGGCGAAATTGCCACCACGGGCGCGCTGCCCGACTTCTTGCTCGACGCCTTCTGAGGCAGAACGTTCGGCGGCACCTGCGTCGCGTCTCACGTGCCAGTCACAGCATCGAATGCTACTGGCGCGGCATGGTGCTCGACCGGCGCTGCCGCCACTGCTCGGCGCCGCGGCGAATGTCGGTGATGTCGCGGAACGTACCGTAGACATGTGGCGGACCGCTTTCGGTGGGGTCGGCCTGGCCGTGAATGCGACACCAGCGCACGGCGTTCGCATCTGGACTCGCGTCGTCGTGGCTGGCTTCGACCGCGGCGCCTGCCTCTCCCGTGTCAACCTGCGCGCCGACCGGCCGGTACGCGAGCTCGAGATCGAACGCCGAGCCGTTGGCGGCCGCCTTCCCGATCGCATCCAGGAACTGCTGATGGCCGCCGTTCGGGTAAAAGCGCGCCAGGCGCTCGACGGGTACGGGATCCGCGGCGCGGTAGCCATGCAGGCGGTGCATTTCTTCGGACCAAAAAAAAGCCCGCTTGTCGAAGTCGAGCTCCCAGCTGCCACGCTGCTCGAGGCGCTCCGCGCCGCGCAGGATCATGCTGGCCTGGTCGAGCTCGTGGTACGCCACGAGGAGGCGAAGCTGGTCGAGCACGAGGGTGGTCAGCCGCTCCATGCCCTCGAGATCGGGCTCCGAGAATGCGCGGGGCTTTCCGTGCACGACGCAGAACGTGCCCACGCATTGTCCGTCGAACTGGAGCGGTGCTCCGGCATACGCCACGACCTGAAACGCCCCGGTGACGATGGGCTTGTCGGCGAAGCGCGGATCGAGGGTGGCGTCCTCGACCAGCAGAAAGTCGTCCTGGCAGATGGTGTGGGCACAGATGGAGTCTTGCCGAGACGTGACTGCTACCTTCACGTTGTCCTGCGCGACGAGTCGCTGATGGTCCTCGAAGACGAAACTGACGTAGGCCTTGTCGCACCCGAGCAGGGTTCGCGCGAGCTCGCACGTGTGGTCGAGGCCCTCGAGGTAGCCGGACTCGAAGCTCGGATCGGAGAGGAAGTCGAACCGATGTGCCGTTTCCAGCCGCTTCGCTTCGTCGGGCGGGATCGGATACGCCCGCGCCCGGCCGCGCGAGGACAGCGGCGCTTCGGCGCCGGTGCTCTCGGACGGCTCGAGCACCAAAGATTCGCCCGAGATGGAAAGTCGATGGGTGCGGCACAGGATCACGCCGCCGGGTTCCTCACGCACGACGGTGGTGAGCAGCGCCAAGGCTGGGCCCCCGGTCGCAATCACGTTTTGCACGCTGGGCTCTCTTGCCTCGGCGCGCACCAAGTCCCTCGTGACGTCTGCCCGGCGTATCCCCTCGGCATTCGACCGCACCGCTCCGCCCGGTTGGAAGCTGATCATGTGCTCGTCGGCGAGCCGCCGCGCCGCAAACAGCGCATCTTCGGGCGACAGCCGCGTCCGACTGCGCACTGCTTCGAGGTTGGTGTCTCGATCGGCCAGGCCCTTGGTCAACAGCGAGACCCCGATCAGGAACTGCGCGCAGGTGTCGCGCCGTCGCTCGAAGTTCCAACCCGTCGTCATCGTGCTCCAGGATAGTCGCTTTCGCACCGTCCAGCCGATGTTCCCCGCTCGATCGGGTCAATCCGGCCAGGCGGCCACGGCATCCACGCTCCAAGGGCCACAGTCCTGACATTGGTATCCACGGCCTTCGACGCGGTGACACGGCAGGTGGGCGCCGATGCGCTGCATGCAAGCTCGACAGAGCGCTGACGACGCCAACGTGACCAGCTCGGAGCGAATCGTGACGCGCGTCGGGGCAGGAGATCGGTAGGGGCCCTCGCCCAGCAGGCCGTGGCGCTCGATCATGCGGCACGCGGCCATCGCAGCGTTCTCTCGTTCGCCGGGAGCCGCGGTCGCGGCGGTGGCGAGCCGCACCAGGTCGGCAGCTTTTTCACGCGGCGACTTCATACAAGCCCCTGGTTACCCGAAATGGGTCGCCGCGTCGCAGGATGGTGCCGCGTCTTTGCGGTCGCCTCCATCCTGGCAGAGCAGGACCACTGCGGACGGCGGGCAGGCATGCTCGTGGGAATTGCGCCATGGACCTGCGCGACGTGAACGGCGGCAACCAGACCCACACCGCTCAAACGGAGCGATGGTGCGAAACAATGCAATTCCAAGCAATTCGCCAGCCCGGCCGCGCCTGAGGTTGCGCATTCAGCGGGCGCCCGCGACGCCTCGTTCCTCTTCTGCCGCGTGCACGGTCAGCACGGCAACCTTCGACGTGCGAACGACCTTCTCGGTGGTGCTGCCGATGAGCGCGCGAAAGAATCCCGTGCGTCCGTGCGTGCCCATCACGATGAGGTCGGCACCGAGCACCTCGGCGGTCTCGAGCACCTGCACCCAAGGCGAACCGCGGCGAATCGCCGTGTGCACCGTCACGGTTCCCTCGATTCGCCGGCACGCCTGGTTCAGCGCATCCAGCGCCTCGCTTTCGACCGCACCGACGAGATCGACCGGAGGATAGAAGGTTTCCTCGGCACCGGCCGTCATCTCCACCACGTGCAGGAGGGTCAGCTCGGCCTCGAAGCGCCGCGCAAGGACGAGCGCCGCCTTGGTGGCGGCTTCCGAACAGCTCGAAAAGTCAGTGGGAACCAGAATCTTCTGGATCTTGTCCATCGGTGGGTACCTCGTGGCAGTGGGGGAATGGCGCACAAATTAGCATGAGTCGTGCCGTGGTCTCTTGCGACGAGAATGGCCGGGGTGCTCGGCGTGCACCTCGGTGCTCGCCGTGCACCGAGAAGACGAGCCGCTCGCCCGGCGCGCGCTTTCCTGCGATGGGTATGCCTCTTGCTCCTGACGCTGCCATGTCTTCTGCCGTACCTGCCGTTCCTGCATTCTCCCTCGTCCTTGCTGCGCTCGGCGAGGTGGAGCAGCACGCGAGCTTGGTCGGCGCCACGGCCGTTCGCATTGCCGCCGCGTACCCCGGCTGCATTCTGCATCTCGTGCACGTCGTCGACGTGTTGCCGGGGGCCGAGCTGGCAATCAGCGAGAACTCCTGGAAGTACCCTGGCGCCGAAGAACTCCGGGCACGTTCGCAAGCATTGCTCGACGGGTACGCCCAGATCGCGACGCGCGCGCTGGGACGCCCGGTGGTTCCCCACTTGGAGTACGGCCCTCCGGCAACGCGGATCCTGGCGCTCGCAGAGCGTCTGCAGCCCGATCTTCTGGTCGTAGGACCGCTCGACAAGTCGCGCTGGCAACGGTTCGTCTTCGGTTCCGCCGCCGACGAGCTGCTTCGCAAGGCGCCGTGCACGGTGGTGCTGGCGCGCCCGAAGCACCGCGAATCACCCGCCGAGAAACGCTGAAACGGCTCATCAGCCAGCCCGAGCAGCGCGCTGCTCGAGCCAAACGACGAGGACCGGAACGGAAGCCACGCGTGGATCTTCTCCGCGACGCTGCCGAGCAACAGGCGGCCCACGCAGTGGCGGCCGTGCTTACCAGCACGACGAGATCCGCGTGGAAATGGTCGAACTGCGCCAGATACGCCAGGATCTTGGCACGAGCCGCATCGATGAAGCCGTGGAGTGACTTTCCTTTCTCGTCGTTGAACCGCTTCAGAAAGTGCTCCGCCAGGATCACCATGTCGGTCCCGCGCAGACGCAACGGTGGCATGTCGAAGTGGGCTACATCCAAGCGGAAAGCAGAGGTCTTCGCGGAAGCTCCCTGCCTG
>JAYUXI010000758.1:0-13532 GCA_043753085.1 Myxococcales bacterium
CCCGGATCGCGCGCGCGCCGCGGAGCTTTCACGAAGTCCAAATGGCGCTCCGCGGTGTCGACCGCGGATTTCGCGCCCGGTGGGTGCTGTTCGGCGCGCTGATGATGCTCGGAGCGATGCTCCTCGGGTTCGCGGCGTCGGTGGTGCTGGGGCACGTGGCCCACGTCGATTTTGCCAGCTTCGACGAGGGCGACATCCGCACGGCCACGCCGCTGCTTTTGCTCGTGTCGGGTGTCCTGGCCGGCCTTCCGCTCGCGGGATACTTGCTGGCCAGAGCATCGGAGCCGCCCACCCTGTTCGAGCCTGCGCTGGCCGCACTCCTGGCCGTGGTCGTTTCCCTGGTCGCGTTCGGCATGTCGGGCACGGTGGCGCTGGTGTGGGGGCTCTCGTGCGCGCCAGTGGCGTGGTCCTTCGCGTGCGCCGGAGCCTGGATTGGCCGGACCCGGCCGGTCACCGATGGCTGAGGGCTCGGGCCCGCAATGCCTTGACAGGGGTGGCTGCTGAACTAGAACGCCGGTTCGTGATTTGCGATGCCTCGGCATCGACTCCGGTACTGAACCTCTCGAGGAAACAACGTGGCCAATCATCCGTCAGCAGAGAAGCGCAACCGTCAACGCATCAAGCGCACCACCAAAAACCGCGCCGTGAAGAGCTCGGTCCGTACGATCGTCAAGCGCGTCCGCGTCGCTTTGTTGCTTGGCGTGGCGGAAAAAGCCGCCGCCCAGACCGTGCTGAAGATCGCCATCGTCGCCATCGACAAGGCCGCTTCCAAGGGTGTCATCCCCAAGAAGACCGCCTCGCGCAAGATCTCGCGCCTCTCGGCCCAGGTCCACAAGCTGGCTTGATGGCCCGCGTGATTACCGCGCGGCAAGAGCGTCGCTCGGCTCCGTCACGCTCGTCGTGCATGGGCGGCGTCCGTCACAGGGCGCCGCTTTTCGCGTTGCTCGCGCTCGTCGCTTGCCGTGATCCCGCGAAGGCGGTCCAGGGCGAGGCGTCGAAGATCGTCACGCTCGCGGCAGACGCGGCGTCGGCTACGGGTCCGCTGGGTGGCAAACGGCCGCTCGACTACCTGCTCGTGCCCGCTAGCTACGACGCGCAAAACCCTTCACCGCTGGTCCTCGTGCTGCACGGGTACGGCTCGTCCGGCGCCGCCCACGCCGCCATGTTCACGCTTGGCAACGTGCCCGAGCGGGAGCGCGTGATCGTGGCCGCGCCCGACGGCACGCTGGACAGCGCGCAGGCCCGCTTCTGGAACGCGGTGCCGTCCTGCTGCGATTTCGAGGAAAAGGGCGTCGACGACGTGGCCTACTTGCGCGGTCTGGTTCGGGAACTGCGCGCGCGCTACGCCATCGATCCCGCACGTATCTACGCCGTCGGCCACTCGAACGGCGGCGCCATGGCGCTCCGTCTCGCATGCGAGGACGCGGGCACGTTTGCCGCCGTGATCGATCTCGCCGGTCCGTTCTACGCGGACGGCATCGGGTCGTGCCACCCGAGCGAGCCGATCAGCGTACGAATCATGCATGGTACACTCGATGGCGTCGTGCCGTACACGGGCGGCCTCGTGCCGGTGCGCGTGCACCCCAAGTCGGGACGGTTCCCAACCAGCAGCGCGCGTGGCAAGGCCGACACGTTTGCCGCGGTAGATGGCTGTACGCGTACGCCCACCGCAAAGCCCGCCATCGACGTCGACCTCGCGAAAGAAGGTGCCGAGACCGACGTGCTCGCGTTCGAGGGCTGCCAGCGTGGCACCGCCGTCGAGCTGTGGAGCATGAACGGTGTGGGCCACGCGCCCTCGCGCCCTGTCGGCTGGCAAAGCGCGTGGGATTTTCTGGCCGCGCACGCCAAGCGCTGAGGAAAGTCGAGCGCTACGGCGCAGCGCGGCGGCCCACGCCATCGGTGTTCGCCACGTCGCTTGCCACCGCGTCACCTTGACTTGACCGTCTCCTGGTATCGCGTTGAAGTTGGCGCCATGGCCCACGCATACCTCTGCGCTTACGTCCGGACTCCCATTGCTCGCTACGCCGGTGCGCTGGCGCACGTGCGCCCCGACGATCTCGCCGCCATCCCGCTGCGCGCTCTGCGTGACGGCAACCTGGCGATGGATCTCTCCGCCATCGACGACGTCGTGTTCGGCTGCGCCAACCAGGCAGGTGAAGACAACCGCAACGTCGCGCGCATGGCGCTGCTGCTCGCCAATTATCCCGTGGCGGTGCCGGGACAAACCGTGAATCGCCTGTGCGGCTCGGGACTCGAGGCCGTGCTTGCTGCCGCGCGTGCGATCGCAACCGGCGACGCCGATCTGGTGATCGCCGGCGGCGTCGAGAGCATGACCCGCGCGCCGTTCGTGATGCCCAAGGCGCAGTCGCCGTTCGGGCGCTCCGCGTCGCTGGAAGACACCACGCTCGGCTGGCGGCTGGTCAATCCGAAGATGAAGGAGATGCACGGCATCGATTCGATGCCGGAGACCGCCGAAAATGTCGCGGCCGCCCACGGCATCTCGCGCGAGGACCAAGATCGGTTCGCGTTGCGATCGCAGCAGCGCGCGGCCGCTGCGATCGAACGCGGCCGGCTCGCCCGTGAGATCACTGCCGTCACCGTGCCCGACGGCAAGCGCGGCACCAAGAACGTCACCGCCGACGAGCATCCCCGCGCCGACACCACGCTCGAAGCGCTGTCGCGCCTGCCCACGCCGTTTCGCGCGCCGGGCACCGTCACCGCTGGCAACGCCGCCGGCGTCAACGACGGCGCCGCTGCGCTCCTGCTTGCGTCGGAGGCCGGAATGAAGCGCCACGGACTCACGCCCCTGGCGCGCGTCGTGTCCGGCACGTCGGTGGGCGTCGAGCCGCGCATGATGGGGATCGGGCCGGTGCCCGCGACACAAAAGCTACTCGCGGCGCGCAAGCTCGGCGTGAAAGACCTGGGCGTGATCGAGTTGAACGAGGCGTTCGCCGCGCAGTCGCTGGCGTGCCTGCGTGCGCTCGGGCTCCCGGACGACGCGCCCCACGTGAACGAGAACGGCGGCGCCATTGCGCTGGGCCACCCGCTCGGCATGAGCGGTGCGCGCCTCGCGGGCACCGCGGCGCTGTCGCTGGTCGAGCGCGGCGAAAAGTACGCCCTGATCACCATGTGCATCGGCGTGGGGCAGGGCATTGCCGTGCTGCTGGAGCGTGTCTGATGCAACAACTGCGTGACAAGGCCGAAGCAGGGTCGTGCCCGGCACGCTGCGTTGCTAGAGCCTTCTCGGAGCCGAAAGCCTATGCCTAACGTTCTCGTGATGGGCTCCCAGTGGGGCGACGAAGGAAAAGGCAAGGTCGTGGACCTGCTTGCCGAGCACGCCCACTACGTCGTGCGCTACGGCGGCGGCGCCAACGCGGGGCACACCATCCACGCCAACGGGCGGAAGCTGGTCCTGCACCTGCTCCCATCCGGCATGCTGCACGCGAGCGTGCGCGGCGTCGTCGGAAATGGGTGCGTAGTGCAGCTATCGAGCCTGCAGGAAGAAGTGCAAGGGCTCGAGGCACTGGGACTTGGCCCCACGCCCGACACCCTGGTCGTCTCGCGGTTCGCCCACCTGGTCACGCCGTACCATCTCGCGGCCGATGCGTTCTTCGGCAAGGCCATCGGCACCACCGGCCGCGGCATCGGTCCGGCCTACGGCGACAAGGTGCGGCGCGCCGGCGTGCGGCTGGTGGATCTCGAAAAGAGCCAGAGTCTCGCGCTTCTCGAAGCGCAGGAAGACTGGACCCGCAAGGTGCTCGGCGCCTTTGGCTTCGAGGGCGAGCTGCCCTCGGCGGCCGAGGCCGAGCGCAGCCTACGCGGCACCTTCGCGGAGCTCGCGAAGTACGTCGGAGATCCGGCGCCCGAGCTCGCCGCGGCCATGAAAAAAGACGCGCGCGTGGTCTTCGAAGGCGCGCAAGGCTCCTTGCTCGACATCGACCACGGCACCTATCCATTCGTCACTTCGTCCACCACCACCGTCGGCGGCGTCTCCAGCGGCGTGGGCGCGTACGTGGCGCTCGACCACCGCATCGCGGTCCTGAAGGCGTACACCACGCGCGTCGGCAACGGACCGTTTCCCACCGAGCTGCTGGGCGACAAGGGCGAGCTGCTGCGCCAGAAGGGCGCCGAATTCGGCGCGACCACCGGGCGGCCGCGGCGCTGCGGCTGGCTCGACCTGCCCGGATTGCGGCGCGCCTTTCTGGTCAACGGCTTCGACCGCATCGCCCTCACCAAGCTCGACGTGCTCGAAGATTTCGGGCCGCTCGACGTGGCCACTGGCGACGACGGTGGCGACGGCCGCAGCTACGAAACGCTCGACGGTTTCGGCGGCGGGGTAGCCGGATCCAGCGACCTCGCGTCGCTCCCGGCCGCCGCGCGTGCCTACACCGATCGCATCGCCCGCGAGCTCGACGTGGGCTACGCGCTGATCTCCACCGGCGTGGCGCGCAACCACACCATTCCCATGGATCTGCCGTGGTGAGCACCGGGGGCAGCGCGCGGGGCGACGCCTCGTCGCGCATTGCCGCGGAGTGGGCCGAGCGCACCTTCGAATTTCGCCGCGGCAAGACCATGAGTCCTACCGCCGGGCTGTTCGGTCATTACGCGCAGGTGCTGCCGGTCGGCAGCGAACGCATCGTCATCACCGCCGACGGCATCGGCACCAAGATCGAGATCGCCGAGCGCCTCGGCCGCTACGACACCCTCGGCTACGATCTGCTCGCCATGGTCACCGACGACCTCGCCGCGCTCGGCGCCGAGCCGTGCGTGGTGTCCAACGTGCTGGACGTGTCCGTGCTCGACGACGACATCGTCGAGGCCTTGTTTCGCGGCCTGCACGACGCCGCCAGGCTCGCCGGCGTCGCCATCGTCGGCGGTGAGATCGCCGAGCTCGGCGACAAGGTCGCCGGCTACGGCAACAAGATGCACTTTGCATGGTCCTCCACGTGCGTCGGGCACCTGCCGGCGGGATGGGAGCCCATCGACGGCAGCGCGATCGCGGTCGGGCACGCCATCCTGGCCGTACGCGAGCATGGCTTTCGCTCCAATGGATTTTCCACCGTGCGCCGCGAGCTCGAACGCCACTTCGGCGCCGAGTGGCACCTCGCGCCGTGCACCCCCGCCGCAGGCGGCGCCAGCCTGGGCAGCTGGGGCGAGATGCTGCTCACGCCCAGCATGCTCTGCGCGCCGCTGGTCGTCGCGCTGCGCCGCGCCTGCATTCCGCTGTCGGGTATCGCGCACGTGACCGGCGGCGGCATCCCCAGCAAGCTCGGTCGCGTGCTGCGCGCCACCGGCCTCGGTGCCACGCTCTCGCACTTGCTGTCGGCGCCCGAGCCGATGCGCGCGTTCGTGGCGCTGGCCCAGCTGGCGCCAGAAGATGCATACCGCACCTTTCACATGGGGCCCGCCATGCTGTTCGTGCTGCCGCCCGACGGCGTCGCGGCCGCGATCGCCGCAGGGGCCGTGGCCGGCGCCCGTCTCGAGCTGGTCGGCCACATCGACGTGCAGCCGGGGATCCGCATCGCTACCTCCGGCGGAACACTCGCCTTCGAGCCGTCCACGACCTGGAGCCGCCGGTGAGCGCGCCCCTCGTGCACGTGTTCGGGCGCGAGGAGTACCTCACCGCCCACCTTGCCCAGCGCATCGCCGCGCTGGGCCACGGCAACGCCGGTCGCGTGCGTCGCAGCACCCTCTTCCGCGCTGCGCCGGGCGCCCTGCGCGACGACGAGCTGGATCAGCTGGGCAGCAGGCTTCGGGATCAGCTGGCCGAGTCGCACGCCACCGGCGCAGTGCAGCCCGCCGGGTGGGCTCGCTCCACCCTCTTGATCGCGCCGCGTGCTGGCACCACGGACGACCGCGCCCGCATGGCCGAGCGCGTCGCCGAGCACCTGCTCGGCCGCAGCGTCGAGTTGCAGAGCGCCAGCCTCTACGAGCTGGAGACGGCCTACGAAGAGGCGTCGCTGCGCACCCTCGGCGAGGCGCTGTTCGGCAATCCCCTGGTCGACGAGTTGCACGTGCTCGGGGCGGGGGCTGCGCTCGACGCCTGGTCGGCCTCGGCCAGCGCGGAGCTGCCCGCCGAGCTCACCGTTGCCATCGCGCTGCCCGCTACCGACGCCGAGCTCGCTCGGCTTTCGAAGCAGCGCGAGCTCGCCCTGTCGGTCCCCGAGCTGCACGCGATCCGCGCCTACTTCACCGAGCACGCGGCCGCGCGCGTCGCGCGGGGGTTGCCCGAAGGCCCCACCGACGCGGAGCTCGAGATGCTCGCGCAGACGTGGTCCGAGCACTGCAAGCACAAAGAGTTCGGCGCCACCATCACGGCCGGCGAGAGAACCATCGACTCGCTGTTCAAGACCGCCATCGTCGGCGCGACCGAGAACGTACGTGCGCAGCTCGAGGCCGAGGGGGCAGACTGGCTGCTGTCCGTCTTCTCGGACAATGCCGGCGTCGTCGCCTTCGACGCCGAGATCTCGTTCGTCTTCAAGGTCGAGACGCACAACTCGCCGTCCGCGCTCGATCCCTACGGCGGCGCCATCACCGGCATCCTCGGCAACAACCGCGATCCGCTCGGTACCGGCCGCGGCGGCGCCAAGCTGCTGTTCAACACCAACGTGCTCTGCTTCGGCCCGCTCGACTACGCCGAGCCGCTCCTGCCCGGACAGCTGCACCCCCGCGTGGTCTACGAAGGCGTGCTCGCCGGCATTCGCGACGGCGGCAACCACAGCGGCGTGCCCACGGTGAACGGCGCGGTTCTGTTCGACCCACGCTTTGCCGGCAAGCCGCTGGTGTACTGCGGCACGGGCGCGCTGCTGCCGCGGAACGACGTGCACGGCGCGCCGCTCCACGAAAAGATGCTGCGCGTCGGAGATCTGGTGGTGATGATCGGCGGGCGCGTTGGGCGCGACGGCATCCACGGCGCGACGTTCTCGTCGCGCACGATGGACGACAAGACGCCGCGCAGCGTGGTGCAGATCGGCAGTCCAATCACGCAGAAGCGTGTGGCCGATTTCCTGGCCGAGGTGTGCCCGCGCGGCCTGGTGGCGGCCGCCACCGACAACGGCGCTGGTGGCCTCGCCTCGTCGATCGGCGAGCTCGCCACCCTCACGGGCGGGGCGCACGTCGATCTCGCCAAGGTACCGCGCAAGACCACCGGCCTTTTGCCCTGGGAGATCCTCGTCTCCGAGTCGCAGGAGCGTATGACGCTCGGCATCCGCCCCGAGCACCTCGCCGAGCTTCGGCGCTGCGCCGAGCTGCACGAGGTCGAGCTTTCGGTCCTGGGCACCTTCGACGACGGCGGCGTCTTCGCAGCGGTCTACGGCGCCACGCCGATCTGCGAGCTCGACTTGCACTTCCTGCATCACGGCTGGCCGCGCCTCGCGATGGAGGCCACCATCACGACGCCGCTGCGGCGCCCCTGGGCATCGCCGAGGGCCCCGGGCGCTCCGGCCGAGACGCTGCTCTCGCTCCTCCGCGCGCCGAACATCACCAGCCGCGAACGCATCGTCCGCCGCTACGATCACGAGGTGCAGGCGCGCACCGTGGTGAAGCCGTACATGGGCCGCGCCCCCCAAGACGCTGCGGTCCTGCGTCTCGGCCGTACCGAAGACGACGCGCGTGGGCTTGCCGTGGCTTCGGGGATCTGCCCGCAGTACGGCGATCTGGATCCATATCAGGCCGCCGCCTGCGCATTCGACGAAGCGCTGCGCAGCCTGGTGGCCGTGGGCGTACACCTGCCGTTCGGCGATCACGTGAACGACTTCGTCTGCGCGTGTGACAACTTCTGCGTTCCCAACGTGAAGTACGACGCGATCACCAACCCGGGCGGCAAGGAAAAGCTCGGCAAGCTGGTGCGCATGGCCGACGCGACGTTCGACCTCGCCACGGCGTTCCGCGTGCCGCTCGTGTCCGGCAAGGACAGCATGAAGAACGACTTCGTGTCCGGCGGCCGGAAGATCTCGGTGCCGCCGACCGTGCTGTTCACGATCGTTGGCAAGCTGCGTGACACCCGCCGCGCGGTCACCGCCGAGCTCAAGGCCGATGGAGACGTGGTGTACTTGCTCGAGGCGCACGCCCCCACGCTCGAAGACGAAGAGCTGGGCGGCGCCGGTCTCGGCCAGAGCGAGCTGTCGCGCCTGCTGGGCGCCGAGTACGGCGCTGTGCCTCGGCTCGACATCCAGGCCGCGCGGGATCTGTACTTGGCGATGGGTAGCGCGCACGAAATGGCGCTGTTCGCGTCATGTCACGATCTCTCCGATGGCGGCCTCGCGGTCGCACTGGCCGAGGCGTGCATCGGGGGACAACGTGGCGCGCGCGCCGAGCTGCCGGAGGGACGCAGCGCGCTGGCGGCGTGGTTCGGCGAAAGCCCATCGCGATTTCTGGTGAGCGTGCGCCCCGAGCGCGTGGCCGACGTCGAAGAGACGTTCGGTTCGCGCGCCATCCGCCTCGGCGTGGTCGGAGGCGACTGCCTGGAGCTCGGTGCGGAACGAGTGCCGGTGCAGGAACTCACCGCCGCCTACGAAGGGAGCGCGTTGCCGTGAGTCAAAGGCCCGTCTTCGTGCTGTCCGGTCATGGCATCAACTGCGAGAGCGAGACCGCGTACGCGTACCAACTGGCCGGACTGCCCACCGAGATCGTTCCGCTGAGCGCTTTGTTTCGTGGCGACCGGCGTCTTGCCGAGTGCTCGCTTTTGCACCTGCCGGGCGGCTTCTCCTTCGGCGACCACCTCGGCGCGGGTCTCGTGCTGGCCGATCGCTTTCGGCACGGCAAGCTGCCGAGCGGCGCCTCCCTCTTCGGCGAGCTCACCCGCTTCGTCGACGACGGTGGCCACGTGGTCGGCATTTGCAATGGCTTCCAGGTCCTGGTGCGCACCGGGCTCTTGCCCGATCTGGGCGGCGCGCACCAGCCCGAAGCAGCGCTACTCCCGAACGCCGGCGCGAGCTTCGAAGATCGCTGGGTGCACGTGCGCATGGGCGGCATCTTTGCCGAGCTCGGTGATCTCGAGCTGCCGGTGCGCCACGGCGAGGGCCGGCTGGTCTTCCAGGACGCCGCCCATGCCGCCCGCGTGGCCGCCAGCGCGCAGATCGTCATGACCTACGTCGGCGCGGACGGCGCGGCCGAGCCCGCCTATCCGGCCAACCCGAACGGATCGTGGCTCGCAGCCGCAGGCCTCGCCGATCGCACTGGGCGCGTGCTCGGTTGCATGCCGCACCCGGAAGCGTTTCTCTGGCCGGAGCACCACCCGGCGTGGGCCCGGCACGCCCGTCCCCAGCGCCCAGACGGGCTGCGTTTCTTCCAGCTGCTCGCATCTCGCGTGCGCTCTGCACAGAGTGCATGATGGCCAGGACCGACCAAAGAAGGGCAGCATGAAGATCCAGAAAGCGCTTCTCAGCACGTGGGACAAGACCGGCCTCGCGCCGTTCGCGGCCGAGCTCGTCAAGGCCGGGATCGAGATCGTCTCGACGGGTGGTACGCGCGACGCGCTCGAAGCCGTCGGTCTCCCCGTCACCGAGGTCGGCAGCCTGACCGGTCGCCCCGAGGCGTTCGGCGGTCGCATGAAAACGCTGTCGTTCGAGATCTGCTCGGCGCTGCTGTTCGAGCGCGAGCGCGACGCGGCAGAAGCGACCCGCCTCGGCATCCAGCCGATCGATCTGGTCGTGTGCAATCTGTATCCCTTCGAAGAGCATGCCGCGCGCGGCCTGCCGCAGCCGGAGCTGATCGAATACGTCGACATCGGCGGGCCCACCATGATCCGCGCTGCCGCCAAGAACCACGCGCACGTCACCGTGCTCGTCGATCCTGCAGACTACACCGACGTCGCGGCGGAGATCGCGGCCCACGGCAACACCATGCCGGCTACGCGCGCACGGCTCGCGGCGAAGGCTTTTGCGCGCACCGCCGCGTACGACGTGGCGATTGCGCAGCACCTCGCCGGCGTGCGTGGTGACGCCGCCGTCTACGAGGCGCGCACCGAGTCGAGCGAGCTTCGCTACGGCGAGAACCCGCACCAGTCGGCGCGTGTGTTCCCGCCGGTGCGTCCCGGCGATGGTCTGCAGTTCCAGATCTTCGGCGGCAAGGAGCTCTCGTACAACAACTACCTCGACCTGCAGGCCGCCCTCGACGCCATCGTCGATCTGCCCGATGCATCGGTGGCCGTGGTCAAGCATGGCAACCCGTGTGGTCTCGCCACCGCCGCGGAAGTGGGCACCGCGCTGTCGCTTGCCTGGGCCGGCGATCCGATCTCGGCGTTCGGCTCGGTGATCGCGGCAAACGCCAGGCTGTCTCTCGCCGACGTGCGCTTCTTCGGCCTCGACTGTGCCGACCGCGGCGCACGCAAGTTCGTCGAGATCGTCGCTGCGCCCGCCTTCGACGACGACGCGGTGGCGTACCTGCAGCAGCACAAGTCGCTGCGCATCCTGATGGTCGATCCGGCCAGCGGCCGCACCGCGCGCGAGCACCGCTACGTCCGCGGGCTCGTGCTCGTGCAGGATGCCGATCGCCAGCTCCACGAGAAGCTCGAGATCGCGTCCATGGTGAAGCCAACGCTCGACGAGGAGCTGGTGCGCTTCGGCCTGGTGGCGGTCCGCCAGGTCAAATCGAACGCCATCGTGATCGTGGGGCGCACGGCCGCCGGCGCCTGCCGGCTGCTCGGCATGGGGTCGGGTCAACCCAATCGCAAAGACTCCGTGCAGCTTGCAGTCACCCGCGCGCACGAGCACCTCGCGCGCGAAGGGCAAGGTCGGGCCATCGCCGAGGCGATCCTGGTGTCGGATGCGTTCTTTCCGTTCGCCGACGGCGTCGAAATCGCTCTGGACTCGGGGGTACGCACCATCGTGCAGCCCGGCGGATCCCTGCGCGACGCCGAGATCGTGGCCGCCTGCGACGCCCGCGGCGCCGCGCTCGTTCTCACCGGCACGCGGCACTTCCTTCACTGAAAAATACATCTCATGGGTCAGCTCGTCCGCTTCCACACTCCGCAGCTCCAGAAGCTCCACTCCGGCAAGGTGCGCGATTCCTATCGCGCACCGGGTGGCCGCCGCTTGCTGGCGGTCACCGATCGCCTGAGCGCGTTCGACCGCGTGCTGGATACACCCATCGTCGACAAGGGGCGCGTGCTCAATCGGCTTTCGGCCTACTGGTTCGAGTGCACCCGCGACATCGTGCCCAACCACTTCCGCGAGCGCGTCGGTGAGCATCTGTCGCTGGTCGACGAATGCGTGCCGTTGAAGATCGAGGTGGTCGTGCGCGGGGCCGTGGCAGGCTCGATGTGGCGCGCGTACTGCAGTGGCCGGCGTGAGCTGTCTGGCGTCGCACTGCCCGAAGGCCTCACCGAAAACGCTTTGCTCGATACGCCGATCGTCACGCCGACCACCAAGGAAGACAGCGATCGCGAGGTCACCGCCGCCGAGCTGGTGGCGCAAGGGCTGGCCAGTGCGGAGATCTGGGAGCAGTGCCGCAGCGTCGCGCTCCGCCTCTTCGATCGTGGCCGCACCATGCTGGCGGAAAAAGGCCTGCTGCTCGCCGACACCAAGTACGAGTTCGGTCTGCAAGGCGGCCAGCTGCTGCTCATCGACGAGATCCACACGCCCGACTCGTCGCGCTTCTGGGACGAGGCCGCGTACCGCGAGGATCCGGCTCGCGCCCTGCCACTCGACAAAGAGCTCGTGCGCAAGCACTTGCTGCAGGAAAAGGCGCGCCTCGGCCACTACCCGTCGGAGCTGCCACCCAGCGTGGCGCTCGAAACCGCGGCTCGCTACCGCGAGATCCACCGCCGCGTGGTCGGCGTGGATCTGCCGCACATGGTCGACGGCGAGGAAGAAGCGTACGGCGCGCTGCTCGCGGGCGACTTCATCAAGCCCGGGTTCGTGGTGATCGTCATGGGCTCGGCGAACGACCAGGAGCACTGCCAGGCGCACTGCCAGGCGCTGGCAAAGGCCGTGCGGGCGCGCGGCATTTTTGCCGAGATGCGCGTCGCCTCCGCGCACGAGAACGGCGAGGTGCTACCCGCGCTCCTCGCCGAGTACGATCCCGCCCTCGAGCCAGGTGTAGTCATCGCCGTGGCGGCACTGTCGAATGACCTCGGTGGTGCGCTCGCGGCCAACACCGCGCTGCCGGTCATTCATTGCCCGCCGCCCCCAGAGCCCACGGACGTGTCCGCCACCGTGGCATCGTTGCAGGCGATGTCACCCAACGTTCCGGTTGCCACCGTGCTCGGCGCGGACAATGCCGTGCAAGCGGCTCTGCGTTCGCTGAACGTGCGCAGCGTGAAGAACCTGCTGCGCAGCGCCATCGCCGAGCACAAAAACGAGCTGCAGAAAGCCGACCGGGAGTGGGAGCGAAAGTGACCGAAGTTTCGATGCAGGAAGCTACGGCTCTCTCGCCGCTGGATGGGCGCTACGCGCAGAAGGTTGCGCCGCTGCGTTCCTGCTTCGGCGAGTTCGCGTTGGTGCGCGAGCGCTGTCGCGTCGAGATCGAACATGCGTTCGCGCTCGACGCCACCGGTCTCTTCGGCGTGCTCACGCCGGACGAACGCCGCCGTGCCGACGAAACGCTGGCGCAGTTCGGCGCGGCCGAATTCGCCAGGGTCAAGGCCATCGAAGCCGAGACCCGGCACGACGTGAAGGCCGTCGAATACTTCCTGCGCGAGCGGCTTGCGCTGGCGCAGCCCAATCGCATCCACTTCGGCCTCACCTCGGAGGACGTGAACAACCTCGCGCACACCGCTTGCCTCGCGCGGTACCGGGACGGCCACCTGGTGCCCACGCTGTCGCGCATCGTGCGGTTGCTCGCCACCGGCGCCGTCGCCCACGCCGACACCGTGTTTCCCGCGCACACCCATGGTCAGCCGGCCTCGCCGACCACGTACGGCAAGGAGCTGGCGGTGGTGGCGCTGCGCTTGCAGCGCCTGCGCGACGCCACGCTGGCTTTGCGTTTTCGCGGCAAGCTGAACGGGGCCACCGGCAACGCGTCGGCGTTCCTCGCCGCGGCGCCCCAGGTCGACTGGCGCGCCTACGAGCGCGGTGTGGTGGAGCGCCTCGGTTTCGACGTCAACCCGGCCACCACGCAGATCGAGGACGGTGACGCCTGGGCGCGCCTGTTCGACACGATGCGCGGCACCTGCAACGTGGTGGTCGATCTCTGCCGCGACCAGTGGAGCTACATCTCGATGGGCCTGCTCGTGCAACGCACCAAGGCCGGCGAGGTCGGCTCGTCCACCATGCCGCACAAGGTGAACCCGATTCGCTTCGAGAACGCCGAGGGCAACGCCGAGCTCGCCGTCGCGCTGCTCGGCTTCTTGTCCGACAAGCTCACGCGCTCGCGCCTGCAGCGTGACCTCACCGGCAGCACGGTGAGCCGCAACATGGGCGTGGCCGCCGGGCACATGCATCTTGCACTCACCGAGCTGGAGGCTGGACTTTCCGGAGTCGACGTGGACGTGGCCGAGTGCCTCGCCCGCGTCGAGCGCGTTCCCGAGCTCCTGGCGGAACCGATCCAGAGCATCCTGCGGCTTTCGTCGGTGGGCGATCCCTACGACGACG
>JAYUXI010000759.1:0-5735 GCA_043753085.1 Myxococcales bacterium
TTCATGGGCAACGTGCTGTCGGCCGGCATCGGCCAGGCGCCGGCTCGCCAGGCCATGATCTACGCAGGCCTTCCCAAAGAAGTGCCGGCCACCACGGTGGGCAAGGTCTGTGGCTCGGGCATGCAGTCGATCATCTTCGGCGCCAAGTCGATCCTGCTGGGCGACGCGGACATCGTGGTCGCGGGCGGCATGGAGTCGATGTCGAACGCGCCCTACTACCTCGACCGCGCGCGCGCCGGCTACCGCATGGGCAACGCCACCCTGATCGACGGCATGATCCACGACGGCCTGTGGGATCCCTACGGCAACGTACACATGGGCACCTGCGGCGATCTGTGCGCCAAGGAGCTCGAGTTCTCGCGCGAGGACCAGGACAAGTTCGCCGCCGAGAGCGTGCGCCGCGCGCAGCAGGCGCAGCAGGCTGGCAAGTTCGCCGCAGAGATCGAGGCCGTGCCGGTGCCGCAACGCAAGGGCGATCCGCTCCTGGTCGCGCTCGACGAGGGCTACGCCAAACCGGTCGACGAAGCCAAGATGGCTGCATTGAAGCCTGCGTTCTCGAAGGACGGCACCATCACCGCCGCCAACGCCTCGAGCCTCAACGACGGCGCCTCGGCGCTGGTGCTTGCCAGCGAAGCCGCGGTCGCAAAGCATGGTCTCAAGCCAATGGCGCGCCTGCTGGGTTACGCCGGCGCCGCGCAAGAGCCCGAGTGGTTCACCACCGCGCCGGCCAAGGCAATGAATGCACTCTACAAAAAGCTGAACCTCGGCGCGAACGACTTCGATCTCTACGAGATCAACGAAGCGTTCGCGGTGGTGGCCATGGCCAACGCCAAGCTCACCGACGTCGGCCTCGATCGCGTCAACGTGCGTGGCGGCGCCGTGTCCATCGGCCACCCGATCGGCGCCAGCGGCGCCCGCATCACCACGACCCTGCTCTACGCGCTCAAGGACCTCGGCAAAAAGCGCGGCATGGCGTCGATCTGCCTTGGGGGCGGCGAAGCGTTGGCGCTCGCAGTCGAGATGCTCTAGTGACCCACGAGGTGGCACCGGGCGTGCTGCGTTTTGCGGCGCGCACGCCCACCTTGCTGCCCGCCACGCACACCAACAGCTACGCGCTCGTCGGAAGCAGCGGCTTGCTTCTGGTCGAGCCGGCGACGCCGTTCGCGGACGAGCAAGCCGCCTTCCTGGCGTGGGCGCGTGGGCTGGGGCAGCCGATCCAAGCGATCGTCTGCACCCACCACCACCAGGACCACGTCGGCGGCGCCGCCGAGTTTTCGCGGCGGCTTGCGGCGCCCTTGTGGGCGCACGCGCGCACCGCGCAGCTCCTGCCCGACCTGGCCTTTTTGCGCCATCTCGCCGACGGCGAGCAGCTCGGGCGGTGGCGGGTGCTGTTCACACCGGGCCACGCGTCGGGTCACATCTGTCTGTACGATGCAGACGACGGCACGCTGGTCGTGGGCGACATGGTGGCCAGCCTGGGCACCATCTTGATCCCCCCGGACGACGGCGACATGGGCGAATACCTGCGGCAGCTCGAGCGCCTCGCTGCGCTCGAAGCGCGTGTGGCGTTGCCGGCCCACGGCGAGCCCATCGCCGATCCGAGCCGTCTGTTTCGTGGCTACGTGACGCATCGGCTGGCGCGGGAGGCCAAGATCGTCCACGCGCTGTCGGCGCGGCAGAAGGCGGTCACGCTCGAAGCGCTGCTGCCCCTCGTGTACGACGACGTCCAGCCGGAGGCGCTGCCGTTCGCCCTGCTCTCGCTGCGCGCCCACGTCGACAAGCTCGCGCGCGACGGCCGCGTGCTGGAAAATGCAGCGGGAATCTCCTGGAACCCGTGATGTATTCGCCGCCGCGCCTGCTGTGGTCGAATGGTCTGCAGCTCTGCACCGACTCGTTCGGCGATCCCCGCGCCGAGCCGCTGGTGCTGGTGATGGGCCTCGGCGCGCAGATGATTCAGTGGGACGACGAGTTCTGCGCGCAGCTGGCCGCGCGGGGTTTCTGGGTCATTCGCTTCGACAACCGCGACGTCGGCAAGTCGACGCGCATGTCCGGCGAATCCCGGCTCGGGCTGGGCCGGTTTCTCGCGCACCGTTTTCTGGGGACCTCGATCGATGCGTCCTACACGCTGCGCGACATGGCCGACGATCTGGTCGGGTTGATTGCGGCGCTCGGCCTCGAGTCGGCGCACGTCGTCGGCGTGTCGATGGGGGGCATGATCGCGCAGGAAGCTGCCATGGCGTATCCAGAGGGGGTGCGATCGCTGGTGTCGATCATGTCCACCACCGGCGATCCGAAGCTGCCTGGCCCCACCCGCGCAGCGCAGGCGCTCCTGCTGATGGCGCCGCCGAAGACGCGTGAAGAGTACATTCGTCACTTCGTGCGCAACTGGCAGGTGATGCGTGTGGGCAGCTTCCCCGAAGACGACGCGCGCGATCTCGAGCTCGGCGCGCGCAGCTACGATCGTGGGCTGAACCCGGCCGGGGTGGGGCGGCAGTTTCGCGCCATCCTGGCCTCGGGCAGCCGCAAGCGGCGGCTCGCGTCGCTGCGGGTGCCCACCCTGGTGTTGCATGGATCGGTCGATCCCTTGATCCGCGTCGAAGCAGGCAAAGACACGGCGGCGTCGATTCCGGGCGCGCGGCTGCAGATCGTGGAGGGCATGGGCCATGCGATTCCCATGCCGCTGTGGAACACCGTGCTCGACGCGATCGCCGGCCACGCGCAGGGCGTTGCGGTAGTGCGTGTGGCCGGCGCGGCGGCGCGGTAGACTCCACGCGTGGCCTGGCAACGCAGCTATCTCACCACCTTGGCGCTGCTCGGCGAACGCGACGTCGACGACACCTACGTGGACTCTGCCGAGGCCCGCGCGTTCGCCGACGAGCTCGCGCGCGCCGCCTCGCGCGAGGCGCGCGCCCGCTTGCTCGCACGCGAGGCGACGGCAATCCTGGTGGACGTGGCCGCGCTCGGAATGACCGCCGGATGACCCTCGCGAAGGCCCGCATCGTCAAGGGCGCCGGCAACGCCGCCACGGTCGACGCCGCGGTGCTGCTGGGCGAAGCCGAGCCGCGTACGGTGGCGCGGCGCGTGTCCCGGTTCGAGCTCGAGGCCCGCGAACGGGCCGCCGCGATCGTGGCCGACGCCGAGTCACGCGGCGAAGCGCTGATCGCGGCCGCCCGCGAAGCCGCCAGGCACGCCAAGGATGCGGCGGAGGCCGAAGCGCGCGAGCACGAAACCGCCAAGTTCGCTGCCCACTACGTCGCGCTCGCGCTCGAAGCCGACACCCGCCTCGCCCGCGAGACCGACCGGCTGGCGCAGCTGGCCGTGGTGCTGGCCGAGCGCCTCATCGGCGGCGAGCTCGGTACCAACCCGATGCAGATCCGGCAGCTGGCCGAAAGCGCCATCGCCGAGGCGCGCGGAGCCGGAGCACTGACGCTCGAAGCGCACCCAGACGACGCTGAGACCTTGCGTCGACTGGTGCGCGAGCTACGGTCGTTTGCGACGCTGAGCGTGCGCGAATCGGAGGAGCTGCAGCGTGGCTCGCTCCTCGTCCACACGGAGCTCGGAACTTTAGATGCAAGACTCCGTCCCCAGCTCGAGCGGCTCGCCTCTCACCTCATCGCCCTCCTCCGCGCCTGAGCGGCTGCGGCTGGGGTTCCACGCGGCGCTTTTTCTGGCCACCGCCGTCAGCGTCTACGTTACGTCGATGCTCGGCGATCCGCGCGCGACCGAACGCTGGTCGGCTGCGCGCGAACGCGGATCCGTGGCGGCGCTGCGCGCGGTCCTGGGCGACGGAGCGGTCGCGCGTTCGGCCGGGGCGTTCACCGCCACCCTGCTCGGCATCCTGCTGGCGCACGAGTTCGGCCACTACATCGCGGCGCGCGCGCACCGGGTGGCGGCGACGCTGCCGTTCTTCATTCCGATGCCGGTGTTGTCGCCGTTCGGCACCATGGGCGCGGTGATCAAGATGCAGGGTCAGATCGGCACCCGCCGCGCCCTGCTCGACATCGGCGCCTACGGTCCGCTGGCCGGGCTCGTTCTCGCCATCCCGCTGTACGCGTGGGGCGCCGCGCACTCCGTCCCGGTTACGCTGAGCGGCAATGGCGACGGCTTGATCCTGGGTGAGTCGATCCTGCTGAAGACCCTCGACTACGCGTTTGCGCCGCACGTTCCCGCCGGACAGGAGTTGATGCTCGGCTCGGTGGCGTTCGCGGCCTGGGGCGGCATGTTCGTCACGATGGTGAACCTGCTTCCGGTCGGCCAGCTCGACGCGGGCCACGTGGCCTTCGCGTTGTTCGGTCCCCGTCAGAACGCGATCGCGCGCACGGTGCATCGCGCCATCCTGGTGTTCTTCGGGGTCGGTCTGGTCGTGGCGCTTGCTGCCGACGCGCGCGCCGGGGTCGGCTTGCACAACCTCGGCAAACACATCCAGGCCAACCTGTTCTGGCTCGCCTGGTTCCACGTGCTCGGAATCCTCGGCGCGGCGTCGCGCATCTCCACGCCGGACGAGAAGGAAGTCACCGTCGGCATGCGCGCGATCATGGTCGCCGCGCTGGTGCTGTCGGCCGGCTTCATGGACCAAGCCGGCTCCGGCACATGGATCCTGTGGCTGCTGGGCCTGGGCATCACCATCGCCATCGACGTCGCGTTCGGTGTATTCCGCACCGACAGCAACCTGTTCGATCACCCGCCGGCGGGCAACGAGCCGTTGGGCGGGGGCCGGCGCGCCGTGGCCGTCGTCACGCTGCTGTTTTTCGTCTTGCTGTTCATGCCCCGGCCCATGGCCTTCTGAGGTTGCGCGAGTAGCAGGGCGTTCGCATGCTGGCGCCACCCCGATGAACTTCATGCCCAGCCGCCTCAAGCACGTCATGCGCGCCGCCAACGTGGCCACCATCGCGACCACGGTCATCACCAGCGTGCTCGGCAAGAAAGAGACCGGCGGCGCCGCGGCGCCGATGAATGCAACCAGCTACGCCTCGTGGAGCAACGGCGCCGCCAGCAAAGGCAGCGTCGATGCCAAGCACACCGCGGCCGGGGCTGCGGCCACCGCCGGCGCCATGTATGCCTGGTCGGCCGTGCTCGAAGGTGTGTTCGGCAGGTGGGTCCGCCGGGCCGACGACGTTGGCGGAACGGTCGGGCGGGCGGCGCTGGCCGGGGCCACGGTCTCTGCGCTGGCGTACGTCACCGACCACTTCGTGATGCCCAAGCCGGGCGCGAGCTTCGAAAAGCGCCTGTCGCCAGCGGCCCTGGCCGTCACCTATGGCGTGCTCGCAGCGTCGCTTGCGGTCGGCGCCGTGTGGGCCTCGCGCAGCGCCGACGCGTAGCGCGTCGCATCGCTTTTCGTGCGCCGCTGCGCCAGCGTCGACGGTGTCGACACGTCCGCCCGCGCCGAGCGCTGAGAGTCCATGGGCGAAAGCGCATGCCGGCGGAGCCGGCTCCAGAGTAAAGAACGAGCTGGTAGGTGCTTGGACTTACGACTCCGAGAACAAGATGCCCGAACCCACTGCAGAACGAGCGCTCGCGGCGATGCTGGCGGCGCCGCCACGCCCCGCCACACATCGCGTTCCGTACGGCGCGGCGCCCGAGCAGTTCGTCGATCTGTACCTGCCGGAGCACCCGCCTCGCGGCGAGCGGTATCCCCTGACCGTGGCCATTCACGGCGGCTTCTGGCGCGCGCAGTACGATCTCGCGCACCTCAGCCACGCCTGCGCCGCGCTCGCGGCCGCTGGCACCGCGGTGGC
>JAYUXI010000760.1:0-5727 GCA_043753085.1 Myxococcales bacterium
CTGCACGAAGACCTGCGGCACAAGTGCTTGGGCGGGCGCGGGTACGGCATGGCCACAGCCCATGCCCGCAAGAAACAGAGCAACGGCTTTCACTTCGGAAGCGTGAGCCGGCTCGGCCGTTCGGTCAAGCGCCGGCGCCGTGCAGCAGATGATCGACCAAAATCCGCAACGCGGGACGCATCTCGGCGCCGGTTGTCATGCGCAGGTTTTCCAACCCGATCACCCCGGCGTAAAGCAGCTGCGCCTTGCCGCCAACCTCTGCCTCGGCAACCCCGGCAAGACGCAGAAACTCCGCCACATCTTCCAGCCGCTGCCGGTCGACCCTCTCCAGCACGGCGCGGGCTCGTACGTCGATACGGCCCCAGTCTCGCAGCGCAGGTTCCACCTCGACCCCACCAAACACATCACCAGGCCGGACCGACACCATGTCGACCAGCAACAGCAACTGGCCCCGTCCTTCGAGCCCGGACATCCGTACGGCTGCCGTGATGGACTTGGTCCCAAGCTCTTCCCACAGCTCGAGCATGACCTGATGAAGTTCCGCAAGATCCTTGAAGTGCCAATAAAAAGAGCCCTTGGTCGCTCCGATCTCCCGCGCCAGCGACTCCACCTTCACCGCTGCAATCCCGCCCCGGGCCAGCGCGCGGAGACCCGCCAGCACCCAGTCGGTTCGCCCCAGCCGCAGTTTCTGGTCACCGGTCTCCATGCGCAAAACATACGCAGTGTTGGACAACATTCAGTGTCGTAGCTACACCATACGCAACCGTATGGAGACTGTCGTGAATCTTTGGCTCGTAACCGCAGGAGGCGCCGCGCTCTTGCTCGACGTCGTCCACATCACTCTCGGCGGGCGAGAATTCCATGCGCCGATGCTCGGCTCTGGCGCCACGGACCCGGCCAAAGCGCTGTGGTCGGTGGTCTGGCATGCAATGACCGCAATGATGGCGCTAGGCGGCGTGTCGCTCGTGGCGGCGGGGGTGATCCCCAGTCACGCGTTGGCGCTAGCGGTCCTGCCGATCGCCCTGCTTTTGGCATCAGCGGCGCTATTCGTCTTCTACGGACTGAAGCGGCTCGGCGATCTTTCTCGGTTGCCGCAGTGGACTGCTTTCTTCGTAATTTCGGCGCTTGGCCTGATTGGGCTGGTCGTGTGACCACCCGCCGTCTGCACCGGGCGCTGGCCGGCGTCCTCGGCCTGTTCCTGGCGTTGCACCTTGGCAACCACGTCGCCGGCGTCCTGGGTCAGGACACACACCGCCGGGTGCAGGACGCGCTGCGTCTGATCTACCGCAACCGGGCGGTCGAACCCCTGCTGCTAGCGGCCGTCGCCCTTCAAGCCGGGCTTGGCCTTGCACTGCTGGTCAAGCGGCGGCGCCTGACCCTGCAGACCGCAACGGGAGCCTATCTCGCGGTGTTTCTGCTCATTCATGTGGCCGTCGTGCTGACTTCACGCTGGCAAGGCACCGACACAACGCTGGCATTCGCTGCCGCCGGTCTGCATGCCGATGCGCCCTGGCCGCAGTTCTTTGCCCTCTACTATGGCGCAGCGGTCTTCTCGGTCTTCGCGCATGTCTCGGTGCCCCTCGGCCGTCGCCACCGAACCGCCGCACGGGGGGTGCTCGGCTTGGGGGCCGGGGTGGCGTCGTTGCTGGTCCTGCTTCTGGCCGGGTTCATCACGCCCTTGTCCATCCCGCCGTCCCTGATCGCCGCCTTCACGTGAGCCGCGCTACGGACTCGGTTGTCGTTCTTGGTACGGCGCTAGGTCAAGCGCCGGCGCCCTCGAGCTGCAGCTGTGCGAGCTCGGTCTCGATCGCCTCCCACTCGGCGGTGAGCGTGTCGATGCGCGCGTTGACGTCCTTGGATTCCTTGTCGAGGCGCTCGATTTCGGAGTTCTTGGTGTCCGTGTAGAACGTGGGCTCCGCGTAGAGCTGCTGGATGGCTTTTTTGCGCAGCTCGGCCGCCTCGAGATCGGTGACGATCTTGTCGCGCTTCTTTGGCAGCGAGGCGAGGCGGTTCTTGCGCTTCTTCTGCTCTTCCCACGACAGGCCTTTGGGCGCGTTGCTCTGCGCCGTGTCCTTGTTGCGCTCGGTCTTCGCCTTGAGAACGACGTTGTCGGCGTCGAGGTGGTCGTCGCCCTGCTGTTGCAGATACTCGGCATAGGTGCCGGGCATGTCGCGCACGCCTTGGGGCGTGATCTCGACGATGCGGGTGGCAAGCTCGGAGACGAAGTGGCGATCGTGCGAGACGAACACGACGGTGCCCTCGAACTGCTTGAGGCCCTCGATGAGCGCGCCGATCGCCTCCATGTCGAGGTGGTTGGTGGGCTCGTCGAGCACGAGCACATTGGGCCGTTGCACGATGATGCGCGCGAAGATCAGCCGCGCCGCCTCGCCGCCGGACAGCTTGCCGATCGGCTTGGTCACGTCGTCGCCGGAGAACAGCATGCGACCAAGCTGGCCGCGGATGGCGCTGGTGGCTTCGGAAGGACGTGCATCCCACACGTAATCGAGCGGGCTCACCTTCACGTCGGGCAAGAGATCGTGGTGGTCCTGCGCAAAGTAACCCACCTTCGTCTCGATGCCGAACTTCACCTTGCCGGCATCCGCATCGAGCTCGCCCACGGCGATCTTCAGCAGCGTGGATTTGCCGAGTCCGTTGGATCCGATGATGCCCACCTTCTCGCCACGGCGAATGGTGAGGGTGACCCCGCGCAGCACGTGCTTTTCGCCGTAGGCCTTGGTGATCATCTCGAGCCCGAGCACGTCCTTGCCGCTCTGCCGCTCCGGCACGAAGCGAAACAGCGGCTCGCGCCGCGACGTGTCCGCCAGCTCCTCGACCTCGATCTTCTCGATCTGCTTGAGGCGGCTCTGCGCCTGCTTGGCCTTGGTGGCCTTGGCGCCGAAGCGATCCACGAAGGCGCGTTTCTCGGCAATGATCTTCTCGGCGCGCGCCACTTCGGTTTCCTTGCGCTCGCGGATGGCCTGCTTCTCTTGCGCGAAGCGCTGGTAGTTGCCCGTGTACGCGGTGATGGCGCCGTAGTCGACGTCGAGCACGTGGGTGACCACGTTGTCGAGGAAGCGCTGGTCGTGCGAGATCACCAGCGCGGTGCCGCGATACCCGGCGAGGAACTTCTCGAGCCAGCGGATCGAAAGGATGTCCAGGTGGTTGGTGGGCTCGTCGAGCAGCAAGATGTCCGGCCCGCCGAGCAGCACCTGCGCGAGCAGCACGCGCAGCTTGAAGCCGCCCGACAAGGTAGACAGCGCCTGGCGATGCGCGGTGGCCGGGATGCCGAGGCCGGTGAGAATCGCGCCCGCGCGCGACTCGAGCGTGTAGCCACCGGCGTTCTTCAGGGCGAGCTCGAGGTCGGCCAGGCCGTCGGCTTCGTTCGCCGCGAGCATGCGATCGCGTTCTCGTTGTAGTTTCCACGTTTCGGCATCGCCCATCATGGCCAGATCCAGGATGATCTGGGCGTCGTCGAGGGAGAGATCCTGGCGCAGCACGCCCATGCGCGACTGCGCGGGGATGTTGACCTGGCCATCGGTGGCCTGTTCGTCGCCGGCGACGATCTTCAGGAACGTGGTCTTGCCGGAGCCGTTGGCGCCCACGAGGCCGTAGCGCGACCCGGGGTTGAGTTGCAGCGTGACCCCTTCGAACAGAGTGCGACCACCGAACGATTTGGCAAGTTTCGAGATACCGATCATGAGCGAGGCACGTGCTACGCCACCAGTCCGTGTGGATCCACCCCGATCTTGCGCCTCCGCTCGAGGTTGGTGCGGGATCGGCGCGTCAGCCCGGACGCTCGTTCGCCGAATGCGCTGGCAGCGCTGCTGTCGATGTGATTCGTTCCGGCCCCTATGCCTGCATCTCGCCTGGGCCGTGCGTGCGTTGCTGCAGCTGTGGGTCTGATGCTGGTGGGATGCGGCACCGTCCCCAAGGTCGCCCACGTCGCGTTCGCCGGCGATCACATCGAGCTGAACAAGCGTGGCGAGACAGATCCGATCCATTCGCCCAAGAAGCCACCGATCTTGTACCTCGCGCTCGACGGCGTCGGTCGCGACACGCTCTATCCATTGCTCCGAGAAGGCAAGATGCCGAACCTCGCACGGTTGCTCTCGGGCGACGGCACGAAGTTCAGGCACGCACACTTCTCCGAAAAGATGCTCTCGACGCTGCCTTCGTCGACGATGGCGGCCTGGATGACGACCATGACTGGAGTCGCTCCGGCCGTGCACGGCATAACCGGCAACGAGTACTTCATCCGCGAGTCGCTGGAGATGGCATGTCCCGCGCCGGTGAGCTTCGTGTCTGCCGAACCGACCCTCGAGATTTACACGGACGGATACCTCGACAAACTGAGCGCCTCGCCGAGCGTGTACCAGCAGATGCGCGAGCGCGATCCGTTCATGCTCGCCTGGGTGGCCCTGCACGGCGTCTACCGCGGCGCCGATCAGTTGCTGCTCGGACGCAAGGGGGCGCTGGCCAACGCGCTTCGGGGCTACATCGAGGTGCAGGTCGAAAAACATCTCGAAAACACCGACTCGCGCAAGCTCTACGCCGAGCTCGACGATTCGCTGCTCGAACGGGTCGCCCTCGACATCGACAAGCAGGCCGTGCTGCCCGACTTTCTCACCATCTACATCGCGGGCGCGGACCTGTATGCCCACGTGGCGGAAGAGGGCCCCGACAAGGCCCGCGACGGCTACCTCACCGAGGTGCTCGATCCGAAGCTGGGGCAAGTGGTCCGTGCACTCGAACGGCGTCATGGCCTCGACGGCCGCTGGGTCGTCGTCGGCGCCGATCACGGACACACCCAGGTCGTGCACGACGAGGCGCATGCGCTCTCGACCAAGAAGGACGAAGACCCTCCGGCGGTACTCGAGCGGAGCGGTTTCCGGGTGCGCCCGTTCGAGCGCAAGGTGGCGCGCGACGCGCCCTTCGACGCGGCCTTGGCGTACGGCGGCGCCATGGCATACGTGTATCTTGCAGATCGCAGCACCTGCACCGACAAGAAGCAGCCGTGCGACTGGAACAAGCCACCTCGCTACACCGAGGACGTGCTCGCGGCTGCCGAAGCCTTTCGCAAGAACAACGAAGACGGAGCACTCGTGCCGCAGGTGAAGGGCGCGTTGGATCTGATCCTGGTGCGAAAGCCGAAGCCCTACGCCGAGATCGACCTGCCCTTCGAAGTGTACGTGGGAGACGGCAAGTCGGTGCCGATCTCCACCTATCTGCAAGCGCACCCGCACCCGACCTACGTCGCAGTCGAGTCGCGCCTCCAGGACCTTGCCGTGGGCCGCCACGGCGAGCGCGCGGGCGACATCTTGCTTCTCGCCCACAACGGCGACCGCGACGTTCCGGCCGAGCGCTTCTACTTCGCGGCTCCCTACCACTCCTGGCATGGCAGTCCTTCGAAGCTCGATTCCGAGATTCCGTTCATCGTCGCCAATTCGAACGAGACATCGTCTGCGATCGGCGCCGTGGTCGACGGCGTGTTGGGCGACCGGCCGTACCAACAAAAGACCACCGACGTGTTCATGCGGCTGCGCTTCGGCGCCCCAGCGCTCCGCGACTGAACGCGTAGTCCGGCATACCCTCCTGCCAGCCATGGCGGTAGGTTGCAGCCTGCCATGACCGAACGGAACGACGAACCCGCGCGCGTAGCGCCCGAAACCCCGGCCGAAGAGCAAGCCGATCATCGCCTTGCCGTGGTCGAGGGGCTCACGCTTCCGT
>JAYUXI010000761.1:0-13467 GCA_043753085.1 Myxococcales bacterium
AGCCCGAATCGTTGTCGTGGGAAGAAACAGAGGCGTCCGTGAGCGAGAGCTTTCAAGAATCACTGGGCGACGTGCCCGTCGTCGTGCGCGTCGAGGTCGGAAGCGTGCAGCTTCCCGCCAAACGTTGGGCCGAGCTCGTGCCCGGCGACACGCTCACGCTGGGCCAGCGCGTCGGCGCCCCGGTCACGTTGCGCGTGTCGGGGGTCGAGGTCGCATACGGCGAGCTCGTTCAGGTCGAGGGCGAGCTCGGCGTTCGCATCACGAAACGCCTGGATTTGCCCGAATAAGTCACCCGCCCCGCGTCGCGATCGTAGCTGGGAGCTCACCCTACGTTTCTGCAACACCTTCCATGACCGTGAGGATTCGATCCGAGGAGAGAGGCGCCATGCGGTGCAACTCGAGCGATGAACGTCCGTTCTGCTAAGGGATACAGCCATGTGTCGTCTCGTCGCTGCCGCCGCCGTTCTCGCTCTCGCTTGCACCAAGGCTGACCCGCCTGGCGGAACAGATACGAGCAGTAGCGCCGCACCACCCCGGGCGGCGGTCGTCGCCCCGCAAGCGTCCGCGCCAGGCGCAGCGCCGGTGGTGTCCACGGGTGTGTGGACGGGCACGTACCAGGCCAGGGCCAGCACGCTCTATCTGCCCGACACCCCCGAGATGAAGCGTGTGAAGTGGCGCGGCGACGAAGCCACCACGGGTCTCGGCGCCGGCGATCTCTCGCTCACGTTCGACCCCGACGGGCGCGTGCACGGCGAGTCGAAAGGTGCGCTGGGGACGCTCGCGGTCGAAGGCCGTGTCGACGGCGAGCGAGTGGCCGCCACCCTTCGCCCGATGAACGCGGAAGACGGCTTCACCGGCACGCTGGAAGGCACCAAGAAAGGCAACGCCCTCGGCGGCCTCATGAATCTGACCGACTACAACGCCGGCCTGCTCCGCGCGGCCACGTTCGCGCTCACGGCGAAGTAAGCGTCTCCGAGCGGGCTCACTCGCAGCGGACCTTCGGCGCGGCCCTACCAGCGGCGCGCGGCGCTGCACGTCGATAGCGTACCGGTGTCGAGTGTGCCCGTGTACAGGCCTACTCCCGAACAGGCTTGCCCCTCGACTCCGACCCAGCCGAGGTAACCTTGCGCCGAGCAAACGCTGCATTCGTAGTGACCTTGGATGCGGGCACCGCCGGGCTCGTCTTCGTAGAACCCGGAGCATGCGCCGCCGGGTTTGCCGCCCGGCGTAGGTCGCTGTTCGTAGTATCGCGGTGTCGGACACTTGCCCGTAGCATCCGGTGGCGTGGGGCACAGCTGGGTTCGCGGCCCATGGCACGAGCATTCGGGTATCGGAGCCGCCGCCTTGCAGATGGGATTGAAGTGGCGGCATTGGCACCACGGGCCCTCCGATTTTGCGCCAGCGCCCGCATCCGCGCTCTTGCCCTTCGACTTCGACGCGGGCGGCCCTGCATCCGTAGCTTTCTGCGAAAGGGCACCAGAACCCGGCCCATTGAGGCTGCCAGCATTGCTGGCGAGAGTCGGTACACTGGGTGATGCTCCATCGACAACGGGGAGAACGGCCGCCGGCGCCGTCGATGCGTGGGTGGTTACCCACCACACGAGTCCCGCGGTCAGCAGGGACGCGAGCACCACGGCCAGGAGCGTCACCAAGAGCGTGGGGCGCGCCGGAGTCGCCGATCCACGCGCGACGGGCGGGACGGCAGCAGGCACGATCCGCGCACCGTCGTGCCTCGTGTCGGCGTCCGTCGTCGTCGCTCCAGCGTGGTGCGTCGACCGCGGTCCGCCCTCCGACCCAAGGGCCTGCAGGAACTCTTCGCAGGAGGCGAAGCGCTGCTCGGGATCTTTGGCCAAGGCGCGCGCGACCGCGGCGACAAGGTGGGGCAGGACGTACTGCCGCACCTGCGAAAGTGGTGGCGGCGTCACCTCGCGCACCGACGCAATGACATCCGAGATGGCACCAACCGCGAACGGGTTGTAGCCTGCAATCATCTCGAAGAGGCACAGCCCCACCGCGTACGAATCCGCAGAGGCGCCCACCGGCCTGCCCATCGTTTGCTCCGGGGCCATGTACTGCGGCGTGCCCAGAAGCGCGCCCTCCCGCGTGAGGTGCTGCCGCGTGACACCTTCGGCCATGCGTGCAATGCCAAAGTCTACGATCTTGACGAAGTCGCGAAGGCCGGGCGCTTGCCCCACCATGATGTTGGCTGGCTTGATGTCGCGGTGCACCGTGCCGACGCGGTGGGCTGCTCCCAACGCCATGAGCATCTGACCCGCGATATGCACCGCGCGCTCGGGCGAGAGCGCCCCGTCGCGCGTCATCAACGCACGCAAGCTCTCCCCGTCGATGTGCTCCATCACCAAAAACGGAAACGGATTTGCTGCGGCGTGGAAATCGAGGAGCGCGCCGATGTGCGGGTGATTGAGTGACGCCACGGCCTTTGCCTCGAGCGCGAAGCGCGACAGCTGCTCGGGCTCGGTGGCGTGCAGCACCTTGATGGCCACGGTGCGATGCAGTTGCAGATCGGCGGCCGCGTAAACCGCACCCATTCCGCCGCTGCCGATCCTGGTCTGCAGGCGGTATCGGCCGAGCAAGACCTGGCCCTCGAGGTTTCGATGCTGCATTGGGAGTCTGCAGCCTAGGCTGTTGTCCCGCGTCATCGAGGTCTTCTACGACCGACGTCGCGCCCGTCTGCAACCGCGACCCATCCGAGCGAACCGTGCTGGCAGCGCGCGAGCTGGCCCGCTCCAGGATCGCCGCGAGATACAGCCAGCCGTCGGCAGTCCAGACGTACGTGATGTCCGTCACCCAGGCGACGTCGGGCGCGTCCACCCCGAACTTCCGATCGAGAATGTTCCCGGCGACGGGCCGTGCGTGCTTCGTGTCCGTCGTGGCCTCGAAGCGGCGTTTCCGGCAGCTTTCCAGGCCGAGGGAGGCCATGAGACGAGCCACGCGGGTTGCCATACGTATCTCCGCTCGCTTTGTGAATCGCTGTGATCTGCACGGAAATCTTCCCCGGCTTTACTCCGCCGTGAAGCGCCTGCGCTTCTGTTTCTTCGATGCCATGAGCACCTCCCGGCCAGCTCATCGCAGGCCGCGCAAAGTGTCCGCAAAACCAGGCCAAGATCAACTTTCTTACGAACCCAGCATGGCGCGGTCTGGGTGGTGGCTGGTCACGTTCGCGCGGCGTTCCTGTGTGCGATGCGGCAGAGCAAAATCACCGCGATCGACCGCGTCATGAACCCCGCGCAGCTTGCAGAGCACGACGTGAAGGTGGATTGAACCAGCATCACCAGAAGCCGCACACAACAAATCCCGTTTGATGCAACATTGAACGTCGACGGGATGATCCATCTCGGATATCCGCTCTGCGAAGTGGACTCGTCTTTGTCGGGGATGCTCGGCTAGAGTTCCGCGCGTCCCTACCCGCCACAGCTGTGGTACTTGCCAGGCATGTCGTCCGACGTCGATATTCTTGCAACGGTTCCCCTTTTCGGATTTCTCGACGAGAAAGAGCGCGAGCAGCTCGCCAGTCGAGTCGAGCTCGTCACGCTCACTGCGAACACGCCGCTGTTCGCGTATGGCGATCCGGGCGATTCGATGTACGTGATCAAGACCGGCAAGGTCGAGATCTCGGTCAAGACGAAGACCGGTCAGAAGGTGGTCTTGCAAGAGATGGGACCGGGCGACTTCTTCGGAGAAATCTCCCTGCTCGACGAAGGACCCCGTACGGCGTCTGCGTTCATTCTCGAGGCGGGCGAGGCTCTTTTGGTCGACCGCGGCGACCTCGACGAGCTGATCCGCGTCCACCCCGAGTCGGCGCTCGACATGCTGCAGGCCGCGGGACGACGCATGCGCCAGACCTCGCAGCTGGTGCGCAACATCGCGTCGCGCAACGTGAACGAAGCGGTCGAGGATCAGCGTAGCTTCGTCATGAAGGCGGCCGACGGCGTCGCCGCGTTCTCGGGCAGCTTGGCATTCCTTTTCTTGCACGTCGGCATCTTTTTCTTCTGGATCATCTTCAACGTGGGTCTCTTGCCGTGGGGCGGCTTCGACAAATTCCCCTTCGGCTTGCTCACGATGGTCGTGTCCCTCGAAGCGATCATGCTGTCGACGCTGTTGCTGTTCAGCTCCAACCGGCAGTCCGAACGGGATCGGGTGAACAACGACATCGAGTACGACGTCAACCTCAAGGCCGAATTGCAAATCCAGCACCTGCACGAGAAGTTCGACACCATGAACGCGGAGATCCTCGGTCGCCTCGCGGCGATGGAACGCCACCTCCCCGTACGTGATCCTCTAGGCGTCACTGCGCATGGATCGTAGTGCGCGCGTTCTGGAGTCGCCGCAGCGTCGAAACGCGCCGTGCGCTTCGGATTGGCATCCCGTGCAGAGTGCAACACGCCCGAGCGAATGCCTTCCGCGATGAGCTTTGCGGCGCGGTCGTCCGGTGCCTTCGAGATCGCCACGGATTCTTGGCGAAGTAGGGGAAGACGAGCGCCATCGTGCCGACGGTGAGCGCGGACGACTTGGTTTGGGGATTAGTTCTGCAAAGCCAACGTCAGTCCGGTGCGCAGCTCCAGGTTGTCCACCGCGCTCGGCAAAAGACTCAGGAGCTCGGGCCGGTTCGCCGCCCACGCCCCACGCAGGGTCGGGGGCTCGCTGCGCGCTCCCGGCCAGCGCGTCCTGAAAGTAGCGGCTACGGAAGACGGTCGCTTCGAGATGCCCGGAGATCCAGGCGAGCCGGCGTAGCGACGAGCCGGCGCGGCCGACGAACGTCTTGCGCAGGGCTCCCTCGATCCGAAAGCGGCCGTGCCGAAGTCGAGCCTCGCGCGACTCCGCAGACGCCTCGAGGACGAGAGCCAGATAGCGCGTCTGCGAAGCGGTGCCAGCGGTGGTGCCGTCCTCGGCGAAGGTGGCCGCCGGCGCCGTGCGTCCGCCCAGTCCGACGCCCCGGATGCGCAGCCAGCCCACGGTCTGCCGCTCTTCGCGGATGTACGTGGGACCGAGTGAAACCGCGACCGGGAGCACGGGCGGCACGAGCTCGTACGCCGAGATCTGCACCAGCTCGGGCGCGCCGCGCTGTGCGAGCGTCACCACGCCGAGGTGCAGAGCCGGCACGCTGACGCCGTAAAAAAATGCCTGGCCCGTACCGGGTTGCCGGCCCGGGTCCAGTGACAGCGTGCGGTCGCGCCGCTCGGGAGAGGTGAAGCCCACGAGCACTCGTCCCCACGCTTCGTGGCCAGCGCGCAGCGCCACGAGTCCCTGGCCGAACCCGGCGAGCACGTCGCGGTCGCCCTCGCTACCGACGCTTTGCACGAGCTGGTCGCGCGCGCCCACGAACGAGAGCTCGACCCCAAAGCCGCTCGCGGTATGCGTGAGGCCCGCGGCGCCCGTGAGGCGGAAGCGCTCGAGCGCCACGTTGCGTTCGGAGCCGGCGGAGCACGCCGCGAGACCGAGCACACCCTGGTAACCGAGGGCCGCATCCGCGAAGGGTTGCCAGCGCGGCGCCGCGACGCCGTGGTCGGCGAGCTGCTGCGTCACCAGCGCGCGGCTTTGATCCGTGACCGCGCGCGCGTGCAGATCCTCCCCGATGATCCAGCGGGCCGCGCGCGCCTCGGTGATCGCGGACGTGGCCGTGGAGGCGCACTGGGCCCGCGCCGGAGGGGCCACCGCGATCCCGGAAGCAGCCGCGAACGCCGCCACGAAGACGCCTGTAGAAGCCACGGTCTGGAACGCGGGCGGCATCTTTCTTGGCCGTAAAGCAACGCGCGCGGCGCGTCAAGCGACCGGCTTGATCAGTCTGGAGTCGGCTCCGCCGACCTTCGCATCGCAGCGCTCCGCTCGCGAATGCTCAGAGAGTGTGAAGCAATGCCCGGCAGATGGGCTGGCCATACGTGATCCCACGCGATGGTTGCTGCGGCTTTTCGTTGCGTTGCCATGATGGGCGCATGAGCGACAAGGACGCCGAGGCGCGGGTGATGAAGGTGGGCGATGGAGGCCTCACGGGGGGATCCCGCACAGGGCAGAAGTATACTGCCTCTTCCACCTGAACAACGAACTATAGTGCTGCACTCGAACAGGCCGCGCGCAAGTGGCTACACGCGCCGGCCAACCGGCGTGTGAGCAATCTGTTTTTCTCGCGCCCGTACCTGCATGTGCGGCATCTCAGTGCGCGCCGTCGACCGCGCCGTGCTGGCCCTTCACGTCGCGCGCGGCCTCGCCGGTGATCAGCGCGCGGGCCGCTTCGTAGGCGTACTTGAGACCGAGCACCCCCGAGGTATCCCAGTATTCGCCGTGCTCGGGCGTGAACTTGAGCAGCGCCACGTCCGGATCTTCGGGGCCATCGGGAAACCAGATCTCGTGACCCTTGCTCCACATCGAGCGCACGACGGCGCGGTCGGTCACGATCTCGACGTTGCCGGTGAGGCTGACCCAGCGCGACGACTCTTGCCCGGTGACGTTGGCGCCCGAGTAGCGTTTGAGCTGCTCGCCTTTGCGCGAGTCGTGCGAGGCCATGAACCACAGCGTGCCGTCGTCGTCGAGGCGGGTCACGTGCATCGGACGGGCGCACGTCACCGGCCGCGCGCCCGTGGACTCGAACGTCACGAGCATCACGTCGCGCAGCTTGGCGAGTACCTCGTGCAAGTGAGCCTTGCGCTCTGACAAGGTTTCTTGCGGCTGCTCTTTGGTTCCCAGCTGGTCGGAGTTTTTCATACGTAGCAGCTAACCACGCGCGACCGGCTCTTCAATGACGGGCGTGAGCGGTGCGAGCCCGGCACGCTCGTTCTGCTACTCTAATGGGCTAGGCATGCAGCATCCCACCTGGAGTGACGCGAAGGGCGCGTACGTTTCGCTGATGCCACTCGCCAGTGGGGGCATGGGAACGGTCGAGCTCGCCCTGCGCAAAGACAGCGGGTTTTCGCGCGTGGTCGCCATCAAGCGGCTGCACCCGCACTTGCGTGCAGACGAGAACTTCCTGGCCATGTTCGTCGACGAGGCGCGCCTCGCCGGCATGATCCGGCACGCCAACGTGGTGGCCGTGTCGGACGTCGGCGTCGACGAGCGCGGCCCGTTCTTCGTGATGGATTACGTCGAAGGCAGCAGCCTGTCGAAGGTCCTCGTTCATCATGCCCGGCGGGAGGAGCTGCTGCCGATCCAGATCTGCGTGCGACTCGCACAACAGATCGCCGATGGTCTGCACGCCGCGCACGAGCTCGTCACGCCGGAAGGCGAGCCACTCGAGCTGGTGCACCGCGACGTGTCGCCGCAGAACGTGCTGGTCGGATTCGACGGCGTGGTTCGCTTGCTCGACTTCGGCGTGGCCAAGGCGCTCGGCCAGTCTGCCAAGACCGGCCTCGGCATCCTGAAGGGCAAGTTCGGCTACATGTCCCCGGAGCAGCTGCGCTACGAGCGCCCCGACCGCCGCTCCGACCTCTTCGCGTTGGGCGTGCTCCTGCACGAGATGCTGTCTGGCGCCCGCCTCTACGTCGGCGAGTCGCACGTCGTCGCGCAGCAGATCCTCGCCGCACCGCCGCCGGACCCCAGCGAGGTGCGGGCCGACGTGCCCGTGGCACTCGTCGAGCTCACGTTCGCCTTGCTCGCCAAAAACCGCGATGATCGTCCGGAGTCGGCGCGCGAGGTCTCCCGGCGTCTGGAAGAAGTTTTAGTCGACTGCGTCGCCGAAGAGGGTTCGCTTGGTCTTGCAGATTACATGCGTCAGACCTTCGCAGCCGAGATCGAGCGCGCGCGAAGCACGCTGCAGCAGGCCCTACAAACACGTGCCGCGCCGGCCACGCCCGTACAGCAGGCACGCGAAGAGGCAACGCGCGTCGATCGAGCCGTAAGACCCGCGTGGCACCGGCGCACGCCCGTTCGCATCGGGCTCGGCGCGGTGGTGGCCTGCGGCGGCGGCGTGTGGGCTGCGTCCGCACCGGCGTTGCACGCCGCTCCTCGTCTCGAGCTCACGCGAAGCGCCGCAGCGCCCGAGCCCGAGCCCGAGCCCGAGCCCGAGCCCGAGCCCGAGCCGCCTCTCGCCGTCGTCTCCCCGCCGCCCGCCGCCCCTGCAGCGCCCCGCAAGGGTGCGCCCCGTGCGAGGCCCGCCGACTCGGGGGCAGCCATTCCGGTGTGGCGGTGGGGCAAGTGAGCGGCCCTTTCTGGTCACGTGTGGTCTGCACGGGAATTTTGCTGGTCACCGTGACGGCCCACGCCGACGTTCCCAAGGCGAAGGCGCGCGAGCTCTTCGAAGAAGGCGTGTCGCTCATGCAATCCGGGCGCTTCGCGGAAGCGGGCGAGCGCCTGCGCGCCTCGCTGGCCGGCGCACCACGCGCGCCCACGGCGTTCAATCTGGCCGTCGCGCTGCGCGGAACCGGCGACGTGCTGGGCGCGCTCGACCTTTTCCAGCGCCTCGAGAGCCGCGAGTTCGGACCCGTGGGCGTAGCCGAGAAGAGCCAGGTCGCCGCGCTGCGGACCGAATGCGAAGCCGAGGTCGCCCACCTCACCGTGCAGCTCACCGCCACCCACGGCGCCGACGTCCGCGTCGACGGCGTCGCCCTCGCCTTGCAAGGCGAGACCACCACGGTCCGCGTGAATCCCGGAATCCACCACGTCACGCTCACCGCGCCCGACGTCGAATCGAGCGACATCGAGGTGAAGCTGGCTCGCGGCGAGCGCCGCAGCGTCGTGCTCGAGCCGCGCGCCCGCGTGGATCGCCGCTCCGGCACGCTGCAGCTCGAGACCAGCGATGCCCGCGCGCGGCTCTCCGTCGAAGGCCACGGCGGCGGCTCTTCGCCGCTCGTGCGGCAGCTGCCTCCGGGCACCTACCGGGTGTCCGTGCGCCTCGGCGACAACGTGCGCAACACGGTGCTCTCACTCCCGGCGGGCCGCACCGTGCGGCTGTTCCTCGACCTGCCCAAGGGCCGCCCGTTTTACGCGAGCCCCTGGTTCTGGCTCGCGGCCGGCGCCGGGGCGGTGGCCGCCGGAGCGACCACCGTCATTCTGGCCACGCGTACCACCGAGCGGCCAGCGCAAGTCAACGACGTCTGGGGCGCGGTCTCCGCGCTGGAGTTCTGATGAGCAAGAGCAGATGCAACGCAGCGGCGCTCGCAGGCATCGCGGCCACGCTGGCTTCGGCCATGCCGGGCTGCCGCGAGCTCGATCCGACGCAGGTTCTCATTCAAGTCGAGGCCGATCCACTGGCTACGGCACGCGGCTATTCGCTCTCTGTCGACATCTGGAACCAGGAGGGCCAGCTGCGCCTGACTGGCCCGCGGCCTCTGATCGGCAGCAACAATCCACTCATGCTTCCGACCACCATTCCGGTCGTGCCCCAGTTCAAGGACAGCGAGCGCACCTTTCGCATCCGGGTCGAGCTGCTCGACGCGAGCGGCAAGGCATTCAACCGCTACGAAGGCATCGGTTCGTTCGTGCGCAACCAGATCATCGAGCGCAGCATCGTGTTGATCGATCCCTGCAACGACGTACTTTGCGGCGACGGGCTCACCTGCGCGGAAGGCGTCTGCCAAGCGATCGCCCCCCTGCCCGCGCCGGCCGTCGCCGCGGCGGTCCTCGAAGTCGGTGCTGGCCTGCGCTTCGCCAGCCCGTGCGCCGCGCTTGCCGCCGCGGTCGACGGCGACGTGATCTCGATCCACGCGGGCACCTACGCCGGCGAGGCGTGCGTGATCACGCAGAACGGCCTCACGCTACGCGGTGTCGACGGCACACCCATCATCGACGCGGCCGGCGCCACGGTCGAAGAAAAAGCACTGTGGCTCGTTCGTGGCAACGGCACCCTCATCGAGAACGTGGAGCTCCGAAACGCGACGGCGCCCGGCAACGAGGGGGCGGCAATCTGGGCAGAGGGCAAAGACCTTACCCTTCGGGGGGTCACGGTTCGCAGCAGCCAAGTCGCGCTGTTTGCTGCCGACCGCGAAGACAGCAATGTTCTGGTCGAGCGCTGCGAGTTCGACCGCAACGGCGGTACGGTCGGCAACGTCCATACCCTCAACGTCGGACGGCTACGGCGTTTCATCCTGCGCGAAAGCTGGGCGCACGACGGCGTCGTGGGTCACCTCGTGAAGGCGCGCGCCCTCGATACACGGATCGAAACCAATCGCCTCACGCAGCAAACCGGCAGTGGTAGCTACGAGATCGACCTACCAGTGGGCGGCCGCGCCGTCGTGATCGGGAACGTCTTGCAACAAGACGGAAATTCGCAGAACCCAGCGATGCTGGCGTACGGCCTCGAGGGGTTTGCGGATTCGTCGCGAGAGAGCAACTACCTGTATGTCGCGAACAACACCTTCGTGACGCAGACGGGAGGCGGCATCCAATCCGCCCTCATCGACAGCGCCATGAGTGGCCCCGTGCGTTTCGTGAACAACGTCTTCGCGGGCACGGGCAACATCACCTTTTTTCCGGCGGCGCAACTCGATGCAAACTGCACCGATCCTGGTCCGTTTCGCGACGAAGCGCAGTACGACTTTCGATTGAACGCCGGGTCGGCGTGCATCGACGCGTGCATCGATGCGAGCGCCGGCTCCCCGGTACCGCTCCGTGCCGACCGACAGTACGTGCACCCACGGGCGAGCGAGCCGCGCGTTGCGGCGGGCGCGGTCGACTGTGGCGCTTTCGAGCTCGCCCCACCATGACGGCCGCCTTCGCCACGCCCCTGGACGTGACGACGCCGTGGCAAAGTCCGGCTCACGTCGCGATCGGCTTCTCGGCGCACGTCAGCAGCGTTTGCACCGGCGGCGGCAGCGAAGACGCTTCGCTCACCGCGCTAGCGCGAGTCGCGCGCGCGCAGAACCTACCCGGCGTCGTATGCGATCTCACCACCCTTCGTGCGCTACGCAGCCTGGTCCACCAGGATCTCGGCGCAGCCACGCAGCTGGCGCGCACCGCCACGCGCATGGCTCGTACCGAAGGGCTGCGCGACTCCGAGTGCTTCGCGAGCGTGGTCCTCGCCAGGGCACGTCGCCTGCACGGAGAAACGCATCGCGCCCTGCAGATCCTTCGCGCGCTCCTGCGTTACGCGCCCGCCGCCTGGCACCCGTGGATCGAGTGGGAGCTCGTGCTGGCCGGCGGCCTGACCTGGACCGATGGCGCCACGCCGTGGAGCCCCGCGAGCCCTGCAGCGGCGATCTTGGCCCACTGGCTCGGCTCAGCCAAACGGGGGGATCGCGCCGCGTGGAACCATGGCCTCGCCGAGCTTCGCACCGGGCTTTTGGAACGCGCACCCTTGCTGCACGACGTGGCCGCCGTCGCCGCCGCACTCGATCCCGAGACGGCTGCGGCAGGCGCGCCGCGCGGAGTCGCGGAGTGGCTGGTCGGCACGCAGCACGAGCTACCCTGGGGGCTGGCCGGCGTGTGCGCTTCGGCGCGGCCGGTGTTCGTGTCGATCCGGCCGGGGCGCCGCGGTATCCGCACGCTCGACAGCGGGCTCGAAACGGCGAAAGCCGACACGCTGCGCGTTGCGCCTGCACAGGCGCAGAGCCGGCCCGACGCGTTGCTGTCGGTGCTCGCACTCGCCGGAGCACCGACCACCACGGCCACGCTGTTCGAACGTACCTACGGCTTCGCGTTCGTCCCGGGCACGCATCAAGGCGTGTTCGACGTGCTGCTGCATCGCACCCGGGCTCGCTTCGAAACCTCGGTGCGGATCGTGCGCACGAACGACGCGTACGTGCTCGAGTCACTGATGCCCCTCCTCGTTCCAGACCCCCGGAGCGGCCCCACCGACGACGACCGCGTGCTGCAGCTGGTCGCCGTGCGGGGCACCCTCACGGCACGCGAGGCGGCCGAGTCGCTCGGCGTATCCCTCCGCAAGGCGCAGATCGCGCTCGACTCGCTTGCCGAGTCCGGCGCGTGCAGACAGGCGCGGCGCGGCCGGCTGTTCGAGTACCGCGTGGAAGACACGACGTTCCTGGAGCCGACCGACGTGCGCGGCCTGGGGTGATTGCTCAGGCCTGGAGTCGGCGGCGGCGCCATCCGGCGAGCGCGACGCACGCCAGCGCGACGAAGCCGAGGTTACGGCCCGGGCGACCCGGGATGGTGCTGCAGCCCGATTCATCGTCCTCTGCGGCGCTTGCCCCTCCACTGCTGGAAGCCGCGCCCGCGCCGCCGCTGGCGGAAGCCCCGCTGCTCGAAGAGCCACCCGCTACGCCGCCGCCGCTGCTGCCTCCAGTCGTGCCGCCGCTCGAAGAGCCGCCGCCGCTCGAAGAGCCGCCGCCGGGTACACCACCGCCAAGCTCGAACGCGCCGCGATCGGCTGCGCCCACGGCAACGCGCCCTTCCGACGACGTGGGGTGCACGTACTGACGCGCTGGCACGAGCGACACGCCATCGCCCATGCCCGGGTCCACGCTGCCGTCCAGACACGGGGAGCCAGCAAGGAGACGGTAGTCGAACTGCGCAGCATCCACGAAAGATGGCACATCCGTGCAGCTTCCGAGATTGATGGCCGCTTCGTTGTTGGTAGCGATGCCTCCCCCGGCCATGATGTTGTTCACCAGTTTCACTTCGTCCTGCATGGCGTCGCCCACCAGCACGAAGGTGCCGCTGCCGAGGTCATTGACGAAGGTGTTGTGTGACACATACAGCTTGTTGACCCTGCCTTCGACGGCTCCCTCCTGCATGTACGCGACCATCCCTGGATTTTCCGTCACGGCACTTTGCTGGATCACGTTGCCCACGAGGAACGAACGGCCGCCATTGGGCAGGTCGATGGCGTAGCTGTCGGTGCCGTCGGCGTCCGCGGTGATGCGGTTGTACTCGATGATGTTTTCCGCGGCGCGACTCTTCACGAGGTGACCGACTTTGGCCCGATGAGAATAGCTGTCGCGCAAGACGAAGCGCTTGATCCGACCAATGTAGATGTTGTGACTGTACCCGTCACCGTGTCCATTGTGGTCGAACTCGCAGCGTTCCAGCACCATCTCGCTCTCAGGATTCTCGCCGGTCAAGATGCCGTTCTCGTTGTCGCGAAACACGCTGTCGCGCACCACGAGGTTTGCGCCTTCGTGCCGGATGCCCGCGCCATTCTGGTCTGCAACGGCCGCGTTCACGAAAGCCACGTTCTCGACGGTCGTGTCGTTGCCCTGGACGACCCAGATTCCCTTGCCTTGCGCGCCGCCGCCCTGCGCGTCGATGACGGGCCGCGTTCCCACGCCGCGGATGACCAGGCCATTCTTGGTCACCGCGCACATGTCCGTGTACGTGCCGGACGCGATCAAGATGGTGTCGCCGTCGCTCGCAGCCTCGAACGCCGCGCACGGCGTGGCGTAGGTCTGCCCGGGACCGACCAAGCGTTCGGCGGCCCAGAGCGACGTGGGGACGAGAAACGCAGTGGAGACGATGATGCAAACGCAAAATCTCATGCACTGAGTGTACCCGAGAGCCGGCAAGCCGCACTTACGGCGCCTGCGCGCACCCGCCGTAAGTGACGCGGTCATTATTTCGCTTCATGGT
>JAYUXI010000762.1:0-13466 GCA_043753085.1 Myxococcales bacterium
TGTCCGCACCGAGCCACCCGCGGCGCCGCCGTTCGCCGCTCTCCTCGCCCCGGACCACCTCGTCGTCGTGATGCCAGACCCATGAGCACTGCCCTCGCCGTTATTCGCCGCGCCGCGCGTCTCAGCGCGCTCACCGGCTTCACCAGCACGTTGATGCCATTTTACCTGGTCGGCAAACTCCGCGCCCGCGCGCGGGGGCAGGAACCCACCATGCACAATGCATGGGTCCGCCGCTGGGCGCGCACGATGCTGCGCACGTTCGGCGTCGAGGTGCTGCGGGGGGGCCACGGTACGGGCGATTCGGGCCGGGGACGCCTCGTGGTGTGCAACCATCGATCCGCCATCGACATCGTGCTGCTGCAGTCGCTGTTCGGCGGTCATCTCGTGTCGCGCGGGGATCTCTCGGGCTGGCCACTGATTGGCCCGGCGGCGCGCGCGGTGGGCACAATCTTTCTGGACCGCACGAGCGCGCGCAGCGGCGCCGCCTCCCTGCGCATCGTCGAGCAGTGGTTGGGCGAACGCCGGACCGTCATCTTGTTTCCCGAGGGCACCACGTTCGTCGGCGACGCCGTGCAGCCGTTCCACGCCGCCTCGTTCGTCGCGGCCGCGCGCGCCCGCGCCGAGGTCGTGCCGGTGGGCGTGGCCTACGAAACCAGCGGCGAGGCCAGCTTCGTCGGCGAGAGCTTCGGCGCCCACCTGCTGCGCGTCTCGGCCGCCAAGGCGATCCGGCTGGCGGTGACGGTGGGCGGGCCGAGCGTGCCGCCCGCCGCGCGCAGCGAGGCCGCTGCATTCTCCCGCAGCATGCGCGACCACGTGCAAAGCCTGGTCGATTCCTCACGCGCCCGGGTCGATGCCGCCGAGAGGGAGGCGTAGCGTGGAGATCCACGTCCACGCTTCGCTTTCGGAGATCCCCGAGAGCGAATGGAACGCGCTGCTGCGGCCCGAGGATACGCCATTTCTCGACCACCGGTTCTTGCACGGCCTCGAGCTCACCCACTGCGTCGGAGAGCGCGCGGGGTGGATTCCCCATCACCTTGCCTTTCGTGACGAAGGCCGGCTGGTGGCCGCCGCCCCCGCGTACGTCAAGACCAACAGCGAGGGCGAGTTCGTCTTCGACTGGGGGTGGGCCGAGGCGTCGGAGCGGGCGGGCGTTCCGTACTACCCGAAGCTCGTCGTGGCGGTGCCGTTCACGCCCGCCACGGGCAGCCGCCTCCTCGTCGCCGACGGCGTCGACCGCGCCCTGCTCCTGCGCACCTTTGCGCGCGGCCTACAGCAGCTCTTCGAGGCGGAAACATTTCTTTCTTCGGTGCACGTGCTCTTCACCGACGAAGAGACCACCCGCGCCTTCGCCGACGAGGGCTATCTCGTGCGCTTCGGCCTGCAGTACCACTTTCGCAATCCCGGCTTCGGCGACTTCGAAGACTTCCTCGCCACCCTGCCCACGAAAAAGCGTACGCAGATCCGCCGCGAACGGCGCCGCCCCGGCGAGGAAGGCATCGTCATCCGCACGCTGCAGCCCGCCGAGCTGACGCCCGAGATCGCGCGCACCATGCACGCCATCTATCTGACTACCGTCGACAAGTTCGCCTGGGGTCGGCGGTACCTCAACGGTAAGTTTTTCGCGCATTTGGCCGCGCACCTCCCCGAGCCGCAGCGCTGGGTAGTGGCCGAACGCGAAGGCGCAATCATCGCCGGCGCCGTGAACGTGACGGGCAATCGCGTGCTCTACGGCCGCTACTGGGGCGCCTTGGAAGAGCACCCGTTCTTGCACTTTGCCACCTGTTACTACCATGGCATAGAAGAGTGCATTCTGCACAAGAACCACACCTTCGAGCCGGGCGCCGGCGGCGAGCACAAACGCCCGCGCGGCTTCGATCCGGCCAAGACCCACTCGGTGCATCTTCTCCGCGATCCGCGCCTGGCCCGCGCGGTCGAGGAGTTCGTGTCCCGCGAACGCGCGGCAGTCGATCGGCTGCTGGCGCAAGACCGAGAAGAGCAGGGCTGAGGGTCCGTGAGTCAAAGCACGTACGGCCTCTCCGCGACACGCACGCGCCAGTACGGCGCAACAAGACAGATTGCGTGCACGCCGGTTGGCCGGCGCGCGCAGGCTTGTTCGGGGGCAGCACTGTAGTTGGCGGCTTCACGGGATGCAGCAGTATACTTCTGCTCTCTGCAGGCGCCCGCGTCAGGGGCCTCGATGCCTTTGGCTGTCAGGCGCCGGACATGAGCTCGGCGACAGCGCAGGTCGGCGTTGACGGTTTCGGCGGTGGAGGCGCGCTGCTTGTAGATCGCCGTCCCCGATGAAACTCGCGCGCGGTGATGCGCTGATGCGCTCGAAACAACGCGTCAAATCCAGCGTGTCGAGCAGCGCCCACAAGGCGCGCGCGCGATGGTCATCCGTCAGGGTGCCGCCGAGGTCCACCATCCTCGTCTCGATTTGGTTGCGCTTTGCACGCATCACCCGCGGCTCAACCTTGTCGCTCTTCCACCCATCATGACAACGACGCAAAACTCTGCAGCAACCTTCTTGTGGGATCACGCATGGTCATCCCATCCGCCGGGCATTGCTTCACAAGCTCTGAGCACTCGCCGCAGGCGATGCCAGCGTCGGCGCAGCCGGCTCCAGAGTAAGAGAGCACTCGCCGCAGGCGATGCCAGCGTCGGCGCAGCCGGCTCCAGAGTAAGAGAGCACTCGCCGCAGGCGATGCCAGCGTCGGCGCAGCCAGAGCCAGAGCTCGCTACCAGCCCTTCATGCAGCCGGCGGCGCAGCCGGTGGGCTTCTGCTCGTGCAGCGTGCCGACGAACGATTGCAGCTTGGCTGCCCACTCGTCGAACAGCGGCCCGCTCTTGATTGGCGCGGCCTCTTTGGGATCTGCCACCAGATCGAACAGCTCGGTGTTCTTCCACTGCGCCGAGTGGACGATCTTGTAGCGCGCGCCGACTAGCGCCCGCTTGGCGAAGCTGTGGTTGTTGGCCGGCAGATCCACGAACACGTCGCGCGCCGGCGTGGCCTCCCCCAGCACCTCGGGCAGCAGCGAGCGCCCGCGGTAGTCTGCCGGCGTCTTCTGGCCGAACAGGTCCAGCACCGTGGGCCCGATGTCGATCAAGCTACGCGGCGTGTCGACGTGGCGCGCGGCGATGCCTGGACCGCACACCAAGAGCGGCACGTGCACCATGGTCTCCCACACCTGGTAGCCGTGGTAGCTTTGCGCGTGATCGCCGACGCCCTCGCCGTGATCGCTGGTGAACACCAGCACGGTGCGCGCGCCCCAGGGCTGCCCCGCCACGAAATCGAGCAGTTTGCCGATCTCGCGGTCGGCGTAAGTTACCTCGCCGTCGTACAGATCGCGGCTCTTGCTCCCCCACGGCGTGACGCCGTCCTTGCGGTGGTCCTGCCACTTCGCGTGCGGATCCAGAAAGTGGTACCAGGCAAAAAACCGGCCGGCGCCGCCGAGCTCGCCGAGCTGCTTTTGCGCCAGCTCTGCAAGCGGCTTGGCGGTAATGTTCTCGTCGAGATCCGGGTACCAGACCAGCCCGGGGATCAGCTCGTAGCGGCCAAACCCCTGATCCCAGCCAGCGCGCCGCATGTACTCGTGCGCATGTCCCGCCAGCGTGGTGATCCCGGCTTCCTTCAGGAGCGACACGAACGACACGTTGCTCTTCGCAAAGCGCGTCGAGAAAAACCCGTCTCGCAGCAGCTCGGTCGGGTACTTGCCGAAGAACATCGCGCTCACGCTGGGCGCCGTGTGTGAGGCCACCGAATAGGCCCGTGTATAGCTCACGCAAGTCTTCTCGAGGGCCGTGAGCCGTGGCGCGATGTCGCGCGGGTAGCCCGCCCACGGCATGTCCGCCCGCAGGCTGTCGACCGAGATCATCAGAACGTTGACGTCCTTCGGCAGCGTCGCTGCCGCGGGCGCGCCGGCCACGGCAGCGGACGCGCCGCCATCCGCAGTCGTGGCGCGGGCAGACTCCTGGCCGCGCGCATCCTGTTGGTTTGCGTCGGCCGGCTCGTGGCAGCCCAGGACGCCAACGGCTGCCAGCAACCACGTCGAGCGCGCGCGCATCAGAAGCTGTCTTTTTTTGCTCGAACCGCGCCGAGCACGTCGGCCGCGCTGGCCGTTTCGTCGAGGTCCACCGCGCGCCGCACCGAGGCCTCGCCGACCCGCACGAACGGGTTGGTCGCGAGCTCGCGCTCGATGGTCGATGGCACGGTCGGCAGCCCCTGCGCGCGGATCTCGCGGGCGGACGCCAGCGCCTTTTTCACGATCTCGTTGTCGGGCTCGATCACACACGCGAACTCGAGGTTCCTGACCGTGTACTCGTGGCCGGGAAACACGTGCACGTCGCTCGGGAGAGCGGTGAGTTTGACCAGCGAGTCGTGCATCATTGCCGGGGTGCCTTCGAAGAGCCTGCCACACCCGGCTGCGAACAGGGTGTCGCCGGTGAACACGGCGCGCGTGACGCCGGCTTCTTCGAGCACGTAGGCCACCGCGCCGAGCGTGTGGCCCGGCACCGCCAGCACCCGCACCGTGTACGGCCCGAACGCGAACGAATCGCCGTCGTCCAGCAGCTTCGACACGCGCGGCACCCGGGCCTGATCGTGACGGCCGGCGTACACCTGGATCTCTTCGTGCACGGCGAGCTCGTCGTTGCCGCCGACGTGATCCCAGTGGTGGTGCGTGTTCCAGATCGCACGCAGGGTGACGCCGCGGAACGCCAAGGCGCGCTGCACGGGTCCCGCTTCCGAGGGATCCACGACGGCCGCGCCGCCCTGCCCGTCCTCGACCAGATACGCGTAGTTGTCCTTCAGACAGGGCACCGTGATGACCATGGCGGTGGACGCTACCACAGCGATCGCTCCGTCGCTTCGCCTGCAGCTTCAGTTCTTGGTGCCTTCGAGGCAGCCTTTGCCGCACACCGTGGTGGGCAGCTCCTTCAGGCCATCGCTGGCCGCTTTGAGACGCACCTTCATGGCGTCGCGGATCTCGCCCGAGAGCTCTTTTTCCTCGGCGGGATCGGCCTCGAGATCGAAGGTCTTGGTGACCGAGCCATCGAACTGCAGGATCTTGGTCTTGCCGTGCACGAGCGCACGGCGCTGGCCGTTGGTGCTGGTGCGCGCCAGGTCGAGCAGGACGTCACGTTCCTCTGGCACCTTGCCGAAAATCTCGCCGACCAAGCTGGTACCGCGGAAGGTGGGTTCGGGGGGCAGGCCGAGCAGATCCATCACGGTGGGGCCGATGTCGATGCCGCTACGCGGCACGTCGATTCGCCGCGCCGTAGCGCCCGGCACGCATACGAACAGCGGCACACGCACCAGCGACTGCCACAGCTCGAAGGCATGCCGCGTGCGCCCGTGCTCGCCGAAGGCCTCGCCGTGATCGCTCGTGATCACGATGGCGATCTTGCCGGCGAAGGGTGACTTGGCGACGTGGTCGAGGATCTTGCCCACCTGCACGTCGGTGAACGCGATTTCGTTGTCGTAGCGATCGCGCGGCTTCTTGCCGGCCGGGTCGATGCCGTCTTTCTCGTGCGTCTGGTAGAGATCGTGCGGGTCCATCAGGTGGAACCAGGCAAAGAACTTGCGCTTCTTCGCGACGATCTCCGCGTCCGATAGCATCTTGATCGCGATCTCGGCGTGCTTCGGGCCAGTCACGTTCTCGTCGGTCTGGGCGTTCCAGATCAGTCCGGGGACGATCTCCCACCTGTCGAAGCCTTGCTCGAAGCCAGCGCGCTTGAAGTACCCGTGCGCCTGCGCGGACTGCGTGAACACGCCGGCCTGCTGCAGCAGCTCGGGGAAAAACAGCGTGGCGCTCGCATACTTTTGGAAGAAGTAGCCGTCGCGCGGTAGCTCCGAAGGCAGCTTGGACGCCAGAAAGCCCGCCACGCTCTGCGCCGTGTACGACGAGACCGAATAGGCATTCGTGTAGGACACACACGTTTTCTCGAGCGCCGTGAGCCGCGGCGCGATGTCACGCGGGTACCCGGCCCATGGCATGTCGGCGCGAACACTGTCGATGGACAGAAACAGCACGCCTTGCAGATCGGCAGGCGCCGCGGCGTCCGCTCCGGCCGCCGGACCGTTGGACGGTGCCGACGCAGCCACGACCGCAGGAGCCGCCGGAGCCGACGACGCAGGCGCCCCTGCGCCACCCTCGGCGCCCTTCGAACAGCCAAGCGCCAGAAAGAGCCCCGAAGCGACGACGGAATGCGTCGTCGCCCAGGACGGACGTGAATGGATCATGAATCGATTGCGATGGAGAGCGACTTGCGGAGCGCGAAGTACGACTCGGACACGCCGAACAGGACCAGCTCCTTCATGCGCTCTTTGGTGGGCATGACCGTGTCGCCGAGGGGGTTGTCGCGAATCACCGTAGCCGACGCGTCGAGATCGTGGGCCAGCAAGAAGCCGGTGCGATCCGCCGAGAAGTCGATGCCGTTGACCCATTTCTTCAGGTCGAGCGCCGGCGCTTCGCGCAGGAGCCGCGACACGATGCCGGCCAGGTCGTCCTTGTCGTTTGGAGAGAGCGACGCCAGGTGCTGTGTGGCCTCTGCCACGGGTCCCTGCAGATCGGCAGCGACCGGGAAGTTCGGCACGCACAGCTTGATGCCGGCGAAGAGCCAGGCCTTGAGGCCCGTACCACTGGGAACCAGGTGCCGGACATAGTGGCCCGGGCGGTAGTACGAGAGGTGACGGCCGAGTACGAACGTGAGGGCCTGCGCCTCGAGCTGGGATTCGAAGGCGCTGCGGCCGAGCACGATGGCGGGCTCGGTGGCATGCAGGAAGCCAACGAACTGCTGGGGCGTTCCAGGCGCATCGAGCTGCTGGAAGACTTTGACGTGGCCGAGGCCGAGTACGCCCTGTGCATAATACAAGGTCTGCGAAACCGGGTATGGGTGCATCGAGGTGTCGATGGCGTAGCGCGGATCGAAGCCGAGCTTTTCGATGGGCTGCGTGCGCGAGCGGCGGATGACCGGCTCGAGCAGCGCGAACAGCTTGGTAAGCGTGGGATCGGCGTCCTCGTGGAGCAGGTTGCTCCAGTCGGTGTCATCGAGGACGGCCTGCGCAGGAGCGGCCGTCTTGGAGCGGTACCGCGTGTAGAAGCGCTCTTCGTCGGGCTCGGCGAGGTTGAGCGTGACGAGCGCCTGGCACAGACACCACGCTGGATCGGCGTGCTTCGTGTCGGTGTAGAGCTTGCGGAGCAGCTTGTAGCTCTCGACCCGGTACGGGTTGTTCTGCAGCAGCTGCGCCTGCGAGCGCACGGCTTTTTCGAGGTACTGGTCGGGATCCGATGCGTACAGCTCGGCGAGGGTCTCGCTGCGATCCTTGCCCTCGGGATCGAAGGCCTGCGCGGCCTCGAGGGCGTCGATGGCGAGCTCCGGCTCCTTGAGAAAACGCCGGTACAAGTCGGCGAGCTCGTCGAGCACGACGACCATGCGATCGCGATCGCCCGCCTCCTTCGCGAGGTCGAGCACCATCTGGTACATGTTCTCGGCTGCGTTGTAGTTGCCGGTCTTCTTGTACAGCTCGGCGGCTTCTTCCGCGGCCTTCACCAGCGACGGATCGTGCTCCAGCACCTTCACGTAGAACGCGAGCGCACGCTCGTCGTCCTTGAGGTAGCGACTGGAGATGGTGGCTGCGGTGTGCATGTACTTGGCGCGCTGCTTGGCGTCGTCGACGAAGCCGGCGAGTCGCGTGACGACCTCGATCAGCTTGGCCCAGTCCTTCTCCTCGGAGTAGAGCTGCATCAGCTTGGCGAGGAGCTTGCGGTCGTCGGGACGGATCTCGAGCGCCTCGCCGTAGCTGCGCTCGGCCCGGGCGCGGTCCGACAGCTTCTGGAACTCGATGTCGCCCATTTCGAGCAGGAGCTCGAAGCGCTCGGCCGACCCAAGCAGGTCGAGGCGACGACGACGCAGCTGGAGCGACGACTCGAAATCGCCGAGGTCGTCGTAAATGCGCGCGAGCGAGCGCAGCGGACGCGGATCGCCCGGGGCGAGCTTGGCCGACTCGACCAGCGGCGCCACGGCTTCCTTGAGCTCGCTGCCGCGACGCGCGCTCTCGCCGAGCTGGTACAGCGCTTCGGCGCGTTCCTTGCCGACCAAACGGTCGTCGTGCTCGGCCATGACGTCACGCCACAGCTTCGTCACGGTGGCCGGATCGCCGTGCTCGAACAGCACGTTCGCGGCGGCGGTCAGAGCGACGATGTCGGTGGGCGCGAACTTGCGCAGGGCTTCGACGGCGAGGCCGAGGCGCGGGTTGGTCTCGCGCGGCGGCGGGACCGACAGCGGGCCTTGGCTCTGCGGTCCGTTGACGTCGACCTGGGTGGCGCGCTCGGGTTCTATCTGGGTTTTGCCGAACGACTCGACGTAACGAACCAGCACGCGCACGCCGTCTTCTTTCGACGGCAACACCTGGACGCGGCCGACCAGGCTTTCGAAGATCTTCACCGCGTCGAGGTAGCGGCCGCTCTCGTAGGCGAGATCACCGAGCACCAGAAGAGCTTCGGCGCTGGACGGGTCGAGCTCGATGGCCTTCTTTGCCGCCGCTTCGGCGCGGTCGTTCTGTTTCAGCTCCGACTTGTAGAGCAGCGCCAGCTCGGAATAGAGCCGGGCTTTCTGCAGACCGTTGTCGGTCCCGCGGAGCTCTTGCTCGACCAGCGCGACGACCGAGCCGGCGTCGCCCCGCTCGCGGTACGCTTTGCGGAGGGCCGACGAAGCGGCCACGTCGCCGGGCTTCGCTTCCAGGGCGCGGGCGAAGCGAGTGATCGCGCCGTCCTTGTCGCCGCGGGTCTCGAGGAGACGACCCGCCCGCATCCACTGTTCGGCACGGGCTGCAGGCGTTTCGGCCTTGGACGCGATCGCCTCGATGGCAGACAGCGCGGCGTGCGAGTCGCCGGTCACTTCCTTCAAATGGGCCAGCGCTTCGAGCGCGCCGGCGTGCGACGGCGACAGCGCGAGCACGCCCTCGTACGCCTTCATGGCGCGCTCGGGCGATCCTATCTGCTCGGCGAGGACACGTGCCTTCGACAGCAGTAGCTCGGACTTGCGGTTGTTGTCGGTGGTGGCGCCAATGTGCTGCTCTAGGGTGTCGACGACCTTGTCGAAGCGGTCCAGCGCGCGGTAGTGGCGCACCAGGCCGGACAGCGCGCCGTCGTTCGACGGGTCGAGCGCGAGCACTTTGCCGAGCGCGTCGACCGCGCCCTGGTGGTCGAGGAACTCCTCGTCGTGCAACGCGGCAATGCGCTCGTACAAGCCGAGCTTCTGCCGCGGGGTCGCTGCAGCCTGCACCTGGCGCTCGAGCGTATCGAGCAGCTCGCGGTACTTGCCGGTGCGGTTGTAGATGCGATCCAACCCACGGAGGGCGTTCATGTTCTTCGGGTCGGCAGACAGCACCGCCTCGAAACGGCGCGAGGCCTCGGCGATGTCGTTGAGGTGGTCCTCGTAGATCTCGGCTGCGCGGCCCATGGCCTCGAGTCGCTCGGCGCCGCCGCGGGCAGACGCACGGTGTTCGAGGATGCGGACCAGCGTGTCGAAGTCGCCGGCTTTTTCCGCCAGACGAAACAGGGCGTCGCCGGCCCGTAGGTGGCCGGGATCTTCGGCGAGCACTTTCTCGTACACCTCGCGCGCGCGCGCGGCATCGTTCAACTTGGTCTCGACGATCTCGGCGGCCTCGACGCGCAGATCGCGCGCCCGCGGCGTGAGCGGCGCACTCTCGGCACGCGCCAGGAGAAGCTGCGAGAGCTCGGGCCACTGCTGGGCGCTGCGGTAGATCGACGTGAGACCCGCGTTGGCTTTTTCGTGGGCGGGCTCGGTGGCGAGGATCTGCTGGTACGCCATGAGCGCGAGGTCCGAGCGACCGAGGTGTTGCTCGTACCAGCGAGCGACGTACTCGAGGAGCTTGGTGCGCGCCGCATCCGCTGCGTCGAGCGCCTGGATCGCCTCGGTCACGCTGGACAGGATCTCGGTCCAGGCCTGGCCCTGCGAGCCGGCGAGGCGCTCGAGCTCGAGCGCGTACAGCTCGCTCGGCTGCTCGCTGAAGGCCTGCGTGTAGGCCACGAGCGCCTGCTCGGAGTCTTCGAGCTCGGTCGCATAGAGGCGGCCGATCTCGGCGAAGATACGGGCGCGCGGTCCGCCCTCGGCGGCGTTTTGGCTGCGCTCGAGAAGCGACTCGACGAGGTCGTCGTACTTGCCCAGCTGGCGGCGCAAGTCGGAGAGCGCGGTGTGCGCCACGTCGTCGCTGGAATCGAGCGAGACCAATGCAAGATACACCGACTCGGCCTGTTCCTTGTCGCGGGCGTACACGTCGAACGTGCGACCCGCGCGGTACAGCAGCGAGCGCTTGGCTTCCTGGTCGGTGGGGCCGATGCCGGCGATGCTTGCCGCAGCCCGCGCGAACGCGTCGCCGACGACCGCCGGGTCGGCGCCCGAGGCCACGGCGTTTTCGAGCGCGAGGGCCGCTTCGACGTCCTTCGGGTCGGCGAGCAACGTGGCAACCAGGCCTTGCACGGCGCCTTCGCTGAGCGACTGCACTTCGCCGGTGTTGCCGCCGAGGCGGTCGAGCGAGTCCATCGCCGCCTGCGCGTCGCGCGGGCGACGGGACGGCTCTTTCTCGAGCAGGGCCATCACGAACGCGTCGACGTCTTTGCCGACGAAGCCGGGCGGCGACTTGGCGCTGGGCGGCAAGGGGGTGACCGTGAGGTGCGCCAGCGCGAGGTCCGCGAGGTCGTCGCCGTCGAACACCGGCTTGCCGGTAGAGAGCTGGTACACGATGGCGCCGAGCGCGTACAAATCGGAGCGGGCATCGGCCGGACGGCCGCGCAGCACTTCAGGCGCGACGCCGGGGCCGCCGCCGAACAATCCGCCGCCCTTGCCATTCACGGGCAGGGTCGAACGACGCAGCTTGTCACCGCCGAAGTCGACGAGCACGGCGCGATCGTCGGGCGTGACGACGATGTGATCGAGCTTGAGATCGCCGTGCACGAGCCCGGTCGCGTGCAGCGCCGCGAGCGCCTCGAGCACCGACTTGAGCACGGGCCGGAGCTCGGAGAAGGACGCGGGGCCCTTGCGCCCGAGGCGCTCCTCGAGCGTCTCGCCGTCCACGCAGCGGTATGCCACGTAGGCGGTGCCGTCGGGCAGCTCGCCGGCAGTGAGCTTGGGCGCGATGCCGGGGTGCGAGACGGCGCCGACGAGGCGGTTGGCGGTGAGGAAGCGCTGCACGGCGCGGCGATCCCCGTGCGAAGCGCGCTTCAGGATCTTGAGCATGTAGCGTTCGCCGGGCTCGCCGTCCGCGTGGGGCGGCTCGGCCAAGACGGCGTGAGCCACGAACGCGAGCTCGCTCTCGCGGACCAGCTCCTTCAGTATGAACGGACCAATGGCCTTGCCAGGCTCGAGGGTCTCTTTGCCCCAGCGCGACACGGCGTCGTAGACGCGAGGGTCCACGCTCTTTTTGCGGAACAGGATGCAGTCGACGAGCGCGTCGACGCGATCGCCATCCAGACAGCGTTCGGCCAGCGCCCTGGCGAAGCTCGCTTTGGCGGCATCGCCGCCGACGTCCTTCGGGTCGAGCCCAAGCAGGTCGCGGCTGAGTGCAGTCAAATCGTCGAGCGAGAAAAGCCGCTCGAGTTCCCCACGAAGAATGTCCACGGTGACGTCCATCTCACTCCTGCTGTCCGGCCTGAGCCCTCACGCGGAAACGCATGGTGCCGAAGCGCCAGGACATTACTCAAAAGCACGCGAGTTCCAAGCAGTGAGTGCGCACCTCCACGCACAATGCTCCGGGACGTGGCTCTGGGTAGCGCGCGCTGCCCGGCGGTCAGGCTGCGCGGCGCCAGCGATTCAGTGCGCGTGCGTGCGGTCGATGCCGGGGTGCGAAGCTTCGCCCGGCTCGTGCCGCATGTTCTCGCTCTTCTGCGCGCCGTCGAAGCGCTTCAGGTCGAGCAGATCTTCGCGGTCGTAGATGAACTGGTCACGCGAATCGTACGGAACGGCGTGCAGACCGGTATCCATGCGAATGGCGTCGCAGGGGCATGCCTCCACGCAGTAGCCGCAGAAGATGCACCGCAGCTCGTCGATGACGAACTTTACCGGGTAGCGCTCGTAGCCGCGGCGCTGATCGCCCTCGGGGTACTCGCCGGCTTCGATGTATATGCATTGCGCCGGGCACGCCGTCGAGCAGCAAAGGCAGGCTACACAACGGGCGCTGCCGTCTTCGCGGTGCGTGAGGCGATGAACGCCACGGAAACGCTCGGGGTATGGGCGTTTCTGCTCCGGGTAGGAGATGGTGGTGATGCCTTCGTCGTAGCGCTGCGTGACCGGATCCGGCAGCTGGCCCTTGGCGTTGTCGCGCAGGTTCTTGAAGAAGTGCTTCATCGTGACCGCGAGACCTTCGGCGATCGCGGGCAGGTACGACTGTTGGGAGAGCGTTTTTTCGACGCGGTGGACCGGGGCTGCGTTGGGTGGCAGCGGAGCTTTTTTCTTGAACGCAGTGCTATTCATGGGAGCTCAGTTCTGCATGGCAGTGTGTTTGGTGCCGCCGCGCGCTGCGGCTTGCAGCGCCGAGGAGCCGATGACCTGCGTGCGCTTGCCGCGGGTGGTGAAGATCCAGCCGATGAAGCGTACGGCCAGGAACGCGAAGAAGGCGACCACGACGAGCTGCGAGCCCTGCGCTGCCAAGGCGAGCGCGGCGCCGACGCGTGGCCCGGCGACCTGTACGGCGAGCAAGAGCACGCCCGTGCCGAAGATGTTCGCCAGTGCGAGCGGCAAAAGCACCTTCCAGCCCAGGCGCATCAGCTGGTCGTAACGGAAGCGCGGCAGGCTCCAGCGCACGAACGCCTGCAGCACGCACATGGCGATGGTCTTGCCGAAGAACACCAGCACGCCGAGAATGATTACGCCGAGGTGCGGCAGGTCCTGGTGCCAGAGCAGCGTGTCGCCGAAGGCAACGGTGATGCCGTCCGGGTGCAGGAACGGCAGCTGCCAGCCGCCGAGGAACAGCACGACCAGCAGCATCGAGCTGGTGACGACTTCCATGTATTCTGCAAAGTAGAACATGCCGAACTTCATGCCGGCGTATTCGGTCATGTAGCCGGCGACCAGCTCGCTCTCGGCCTCTGGGCAGTCGAACGGAATGCGCTTCGTCTCGGCCACTGCCGAGACGAAAAACAAGACGAAACCAAGCGGTTGCACGAAGATGCCCCAGGCGTTCTCGCCCTGCCAGCGCACCATGTCTTCCATGCGGACGGTGCCGTACGTCATGAACGCGCCCACCAGCGACAAGCCGATCGCGACCTCGTAGCTGACCATCTGGCTGGCCGCGCGCAGCGAGCCCAGCAGCGAAAATTTGTTGTCCGAAGCCCAGCCGGCGATGGCCGCAGCCACCACGCCCTGCCCCGCGATGGCGAACACGAAAAGGATGCCCACGTCGAGCGGAGCGACCGCGCCAAGGATGGCCTCCGTGCATATTGCACCCG
>JAYUXI010000763.1:0-5712 GCA_043753085.1 Myxococcales bacterium
GTGGCCGCCGTCCCCGTAGCCGCGCCCGCCGAGCCGATTGCCGAAACTCGCGAACACTGGCTGCGCCGAAAGCTGCCGGAAGGTGGGCGTGTCGAACGAGCCGCCGACGGCACCCTGCACGTGTATGCCACGCGCAAACCGGGCGAGAGCCTGCTCCGCGTGGCACGCGCTTATCTGCCCCTCACCGAGTTGTACGAAGCGCCCACCCTCGCGCGGGCGCTCGAGAAGGGCAGCCGCGGCAAGACCGCAGAGGTCGAGATTCCGCACCTGGTGCGCGCGGCCTTGCCGGACGATCCCGAACGAGAACGCCTTGCGCCCCCCACGAAGGGCGGCTTGCGGGCGGTGTTCATCACGGGCGCGTATGCGAGCGTGAAATGGATCGAAACGCTCGACAAGGTCCGCGCGCACGGCCTCAACGCCGTCGTGCTCGACGGCAAGGATTACGAGGGGCAGGTCAACTACCCGTCCAAGGCGAAGATCGCCGTCGAGACCAAGGCGTCACCTGCAAAACCGTTCATTCCGGATCTCGCGCGCGCCATCCGCATGGCGCACGACCGCGGCCTGTACATCATCTTGCGCATTCCGGCGTTCCACGACCCCTGGAGCAGCAAACGCGCCCCGCGCATTTCCGTGCAAGGTACATGGGGTGGGCCATTTCCGATGGGTTGGCTGGATCCACAGAACGCCGAGGCGCACGATTACATCGTCGAGCTCGCCGAAGAAGGGATCGCTGCCGGGGCTGACGAGATCCAGCTCGACTACGTGCGTTTTCCCGTGCACCACGGCACCGAAAAAGCCGTCTTCGTGGAGCCGAAAGACGGCGCGCGCATGAACGTGATCCGCGACTTCGTGCGCAAGGTGCACGCACGCACCAAGGCCCACGGCGTGCCGCTCTCGCTCGACATTTTCGGGGTTACGGCCACCGGCACGTACCAGAAAGATTTGGAGATGCTCGGCCAGGACATCGCGGTGCTCGCCCCCGAAGCCGAGGTGCTCTCGCCGATGGTCTATCCCTCGCACTATTCGGCGGGCTGGATGGGGTTCGCGCAGCCGGGCGACCACCCCGAGATCATCGGCATCGCCACCAAAGCGGCCGTGGCCAAGCTCCCGAAAGGCAGCACCACGGTGATCCGCCAGTGGCTGCAAGCGTTCCCGGATCGCTCTCCTCACTTCGGCGCCGACTACGTGCGCACGGAGGCACGCCTCGCCGAAGAGCACGGCGGCGTGGGGTGGCTGTTGTGGGCGCCGTCGTGCAACTACTGGGCCGCGTGGCAGGCGTGGCCGGCGGCCGAGCGCAGCGAAGTCGTGGTTCAAGGGGGCGGCGGGCGACTGCGTACCACCACGCCGGTGCCGTCGGTGCCGTAGACCCTGCACGCATCCGGGGACGACCACGTGACGAGGAGGTCCGCAGCCGCAGGCGCGTCCCACGAAGCGCCGTTCCAGTGCTGGCTCTGGGGCAGATAAAACGCGTTGTTTTCGGCCTGCACGAACTGCGTGAACCACAGCGTGGCGCTCGGCGCATCGTACCAGGAGACGAACGCGTCGTACCCCAGCGGTTCGGCAGTGGCCAGATCCGCGGCTGCGGGTCGCTGGCCAAACAGGGTGGTGAGGCCATCCGCATACGACGTGAAAAAGCGGGCGCTGCCATCGCGCGCGGTCACGTCCATGTAGGTCGACGCGTGGTACAGCGCGGCGGGTCCGAAGGGTTCTGCCGTGCTGACGCGCGACGCAACCATCACCGCAAGTTCTTGCTGAAACTGTGCGGTATACACGGTGAGCGCGTCGTCCGAGACGGCAATGCCGACGAACGGTGGGGCGAACGGGCTCACGAACCCGAGAGCCACCGCAGGTTCGAACGGCGCGGCGCGGCCCGCCCGGACGGCCTCGTACACCGGGTAGCTGGCGCCGTCGAACTGCAGGAAGAAGGCCCGCAGCTCGGAGCCCGACAACACGGGCGAGAGGGCCGTGACGGGAAGGCCCGCGACGGGTGCGGACAGGCCCACGGGAGCCGCCGCGTCGCAACGAGGCGAGGGGGGTGGCCCGGAATCGGGCAGACCGCTGCTGCCGCCGTCGCCCGTGGCCGCGCCGCTCGACGAGCCGGAGGGTCCGGCATCGCCAGACGATGCGCCGGGTCGACGGCCGCCGCCCCCGCCGCTCGTGGGGGGAGGAGGTTGCAGCGTCGTGTCGCGTGCGATGAGGTCGTCGTTGACGCCGCACGCAACGACTGCGCACGAACCGAGAGCAAGCGCAGCGAAAAGGCGCATGCTCTCAACGTACGGTATTCACTCGAGCGGCGCGAACAAGACTTCGACGTCTTCTTCGGTAAGCGCGCCGCCGGCTGCGCCCGCGCCCAGGATTGCGTCGGCTACGGCGGACTTCTTGCGCTGCAGGCGGAGCATGCGTTCTTCGACGCTGCCGGCCACGAACAGGCGGTAGACGAATACCGGCTTTTTCTGGCCGATGCGGTACGCGCGGTCGGTCGCCTGCGCCTGGATGGCCGGGTTCCACCACGGATCGTAGTGGATGACCGTATCGGCCGATGTAAGCGTGAGCCCGGTGCCGCCGGCCTTCAGCGAGATCAAGAAGATCGGCACCTTGCCGGCCTCGAAGTCCTCGACGAGTGCCTGCCGATCGTTCGTGGATCCGGTGAGCTTCACGAAGCCGATCCCGCGTTCCTTCAGGCCCTGCCCGATGAGCTCGAGCATGCTGGTGAACTGCGAGAAGACCAGCACGCGGTGGCCATCGGCGAGCTGCTTGTTGAGCAGCTCGAACAGGGCGGCGGTCTTCACCGAACCCTCCACCTTGCGGGCCGACTCGAGGTCGACGAGGCGTGGATCGCAGCAGACCTGACGCAGCTTGGTGAGCGCGCTCAAGATCGACAGCGTCGATCCGGCGAGGCCCTTCTTCTTGATGAGCGAGCGCACGTCCGCGTGAGCAGCCACGCGAATGGACTCGTAAAGATCGCGCTGGGCACCTTTCAGCTCGATGGGCAGAGCGATCTCGGTCTTTGGCGGCAGCTCCTTGGCCACCTCGGTCTTTACGCGCCGCAGGATGTACGGCTTCAGCAGCTGGCGTAGGTGAGCAAGGCGCGCCTCGTCGCCGAGCTTTTCGATCGGCACTCTGAAATGACGGGCGAAGCTCACCTCGTCGCCGAGCATGCCCGGGTTGAGGAACTCGATCTGCGACCACAGCTCGCCGAGGTGGTTCTCGACCGGAGTGCCCGAGAGCGTGAGGCGATGGTGGCTGCGGATCATGCGCACGGCGGCGTGGGCGCGGCTCTTGTCGTTCTTGATGTTTTGCGCTTCGTCGAGCACGCAGATGTGCCACTCGTGCTGCGCGAACTCGTCCTCGTCGCGGAGCAACACGGCGTAGCTGGCGATCACCACGTCGGCGCGCGCCACCTCGGCCCAGTGCTGCGTGCGATCGCCGCTCTCCAGCGTGACCAGTCGCATGGTGGGGGCAAACTTCTTGAACTCGCGCACCCAGGTGCCGACCAGGCTGGTGGGGGCCACGATCAGCGCGGGGCAGCCGAACAGGGCGCCCTTCTCGCGTTCGAGGCACAGGTGCGCGATGGTCTGCAGGGTCTTGCCGAGACCCATGTCGTCGGCGAGGATCGCGCCCGTTCCACGGTCGATGTGGCGCTGCATCCAGGCCACGCCTTCCTTCTGGTACGAGCGCAGCTCGCCCTTCAGAAGCTTGGGCGCGATGGACTCCGGGTCGATCGGCTTGGTAAGTTTGTCGGCCAGCTTCACCCACCTCGGATCGCCCTCGAACTGGAACGCGACCTCGTCCTGCGCGAACAGCTCGGTGAGCTCCGTCAGGGCTACCGCATCGCTCTTGGATACGGCGAGCTTGCCGTTCACGAGTTTTTTGCCGAGGCGATCGCGATAGAGCTCCTGCAGAATCCGCACGAGGGCGCGCACGCGTTCGAACGGCAAGACCACGTGGCCGCCTTCGGCTTGCAGCGCCACGGGGCGGTGGACGCGGCGGGATAGTCCTTCCATCCCGTCGGCGCTCTCGAGCAAGCCCACCAGCGCGGGCAGCAGGTTGAAGCGCTTGCCGGCTACGTCGACGCCGAGCTCGAGGCCGAACCAGTTGGGGCGCTCCTCGTCCCCGTCGACCTCGGCGTAGAAGATCGGGGCGCCGGGCACGATCCGGTACGGGTAGGATGCATCCAGCTCGAAGCGAAAGCCCAGGGCCTCCAGCTGCGGCACGGCATACGCACCGAAGGCGCAGAGCTCGTGCACGTCGGCGTGGGTGCGCAGCAAATAGTCGGCGGTCTCGTCGGTGGTGAAGTCGTCGAGGCAGCCGAGATCCAGCAGGCCGAAGCTCTCGAGAATTTGCCGGGCGTGCTCCTCGGCGGCGGGGGTGGTGCTGCCGCCGAAGGCAATGCGAGCCAGTGGCAGGCTCCGCGTTTCGCAGCGGCCACCTTCGTACACCTCGACCTGCCCGAAAAACAGGGTGACGACAGGCCTCGCGTGCTCGAGGCGGGCGCGAGGGAGTTTTCCGCTGGGACGTGATGCTTGGGAGCTGGGGGCTCCCTCGGAAACGCACGCACTGGGTTGCACGGCCGATGGTTTGATCACATCGGGAGATCGCAGTCGAGGGGATTCTACACCAGGTGCAGAATGCCCGGTTTTTGTTGACAGACCAGGCACTCTACACAGGTTGCAGAGTGCCTGCATCCGGGCCAACTTCCTGCGGTCTTTTTCGTTCTCGCGGGTGCCTGGCCAACCAGCCGCACCTGCATCTCCTCGCTCATCGAGGCGCCCGGGCTGCGCATACCCTCGGCGCGGTACTTGCGCGCGCAGTGCAGCGACGGCACGGCGCTTGCAGTCAGCTGGCCAATGCGAATACTTTCTCTGTCTCTGTGTTGCGTGAGCTTGCTTGCGTGCGGCGCCGACCGCGCCGTGTGCGTTGAATCATCGGGCCCAGTCTTCAGCGACGGCAAGCTCCTGCTCGTCCGTGACAACGAGCCGCAGCGCTGGGCTGATGTCGAGTATCCCGTGGTGCATGCCGCAGAGTTTGCAGGCGGCGCGGGCAGCGTCCCCGAAGGCGAACAACCAACCGCCACCCGGTGGTTGCAGATCTGGGTCGACCACTTCGACGCCATCGTACGTGCACAGGCCGAGCGTGAACTCGGAGCTACACTGCAGGCGCCGCACCCGAAAGCATTGCTGATCGCCGATGCGTCGGGCGTCGCCTCGGTGCCGCTGGTGCCGGTCCTCTTCCAGGAACCGGATGCCGAAGGGTACATCGGCCTTCCACTGAGCGCAGCCGGTGCGCCTTTGATTTTGGTCGGCGCGTTCCCATCGGTGCCGCGCCCTGGCACCTGGCCGTCGGCACCGGAGCTTGGAAAGTACATCCAGTTGCTCGGCGGAGTTGGGAACGTCGCCGAGGAAGACGGACGCCTGTATTTTCCGTGCGACGAGACCTCGGCCCCCAATCAAGGCATGGCGGTTTCTGCGGTTGCGCCCTTCGTCCGCGTCGCGGCAAAAATGGCGAAGACACTGAGCGCATCCGCCATGCGCGGTACGTTGGCGCACGAGCTCGCGCACATCTATCGCGCCAATGGGACGTTGGGGCTGGCCAGCCCGCGCTACTGGTTCGACCGCGGTGCGGGCGGGCGCTGGGAGCCCCCCATCGGTGCGCAGCGCGAGCTCGAACGGGCGTATCTCGCGGCCGAAGGCGGTTCCGCGGAGGGCGTGGCTC
>JAYUXI010000764.1:0-2293 GCA_043753085.1 Myxococcales bacterium
CACCGCGAGGTGCTCACCCGCGGCACGCTCGCTCCCGCGCTCCTCGAGCGCGAGTTGTTCCCGGGAACGTAGCCGCCGGCAGCGTTACTGGTTATGTCCGGCGCCTGCCAGCCAAGGCATCGAGGCCCCTCACGCGGGATCTTGCAGAGGGCAGAAGCATACTGCTGTGGCGCCGTACTGGCGCGCGTGAGCGTCGCTCGGAGGCCGTGAGTGCGTTGACTCATGGACTCTCAGGCGAGGTCGACCCGCCTGCCGGCCATCCCGCGGCCCCAGGCCATGGTGTATCGTGCATTGATCTCGCTGCGCGGGCAGAACGCCGGCCCGCGCGCGTCGACGTAGCGGAACGCGTCGATGCCGAACGGTCCGAAGTAGCCGGCCGCGTGCAGCGCCCGGCCGGACTCCTCGGCGGCCGCCGCGAGGGCCTGGTCTTCGGCGGGAGAGAGCTCGCTCTTCACGCGGCTCACGCGGCGCCACTGCCCTTGCGCGTCCACGTGGGAGACGGTCGGCACTCCCAGGGTCAGGGTGCCGGTCGTGGTGACGAACCCATGCAGCGCGTACTCGGCCTGGATGGCCACGCGCGGCGACAGCTCCAACCCGCCGTCGCGTGCAAATGCGGCGCGTGCAAACTGCATCGTTTCGGCATCACCGTGGGTGGCCGGCCAGCGACCGCGCCCTGCGAATCCGTGCGCCGCGCGCAACAGCCAGGAGTCACTGGCGTGGAGCGCGCGGCGCAGCTCGTCTTCGTGGCCGACCCAGCGTGTGCCCGGCGGGCCCGAGCCGAGCTGCGCGGAGAACTTGCGCGAGTTCACGTGCCGCAGCACCGCGAAGGGGGGCGCCGCGGGGACTGGAAGACCCAGCTGCCGGACCGTCGCCAGCGCCCGCCGCGTGGGCATCCAGCAGTGCACGCGGTGCGCATCGGCACTGTTCGGCAGCACGGCGTCGCCCCGGGGCACCAGCAACACGCGCGCCCGCAGCAAACGGCACGCGAGGGCAGGCGTGATCGGCCGGCGACGCGGTCCTTCGGGGCGCGCGAGCTCCTCGTCGGCGTCGAAGTTGAGGAGCCAGCCGCGGATCATGCCGGCTGGTAGGCGGCGAGCGCGTCGAGGAAGACGTCGTCGAAGCCGGCGCGCTTGCGGGCCTCGCGCGCGAGTGGCTCGCCCTTCATGATCCATGGCGAGAGCGGGGCAGGCAGCTGCGCGCTCCACGCGTCGAAGTTCGGGTCGTGAGCCTTGTCCTCGAAACGTGCCAGCCAGTGCATGGCGAAGCGAACGTGCGGGATTTCCTCGTGCTGGACGCGAGCCTGCAGATCGGCGCTCTCGCCGTCGCCGAGGTCGCGGAAGATGCGCTCGTAGCGCTCGGCATGGTCCAGGTTCGCGGCCTCGAGGCCCATGCCCATCACGGCCACGAACTCGCTCGGCGTGCGGCACGACGGAACTCGCTGCCAGAACCAATCGCGCACGGGAAAGTCGGTGACGGAGCAGCCGAGGTCGACGACGCGCGCAAGGTACAGATTGGCGTGGCGGATCTCGTCGTGTGCAATCTGCACCAGTCCTCGCCTGAAGGCGACTGGTGTGGCGGGGAAGGCAAGCAGAGCCCACAGCATCAGCTCGGCGGCCTGCAGCTCGTGGTGGAAAAAGCGATGTAAAATCTCGGCGCGCCGGCGAGGGTCGACGAAGGCGCCGCGCTTCGGGGCTTTCTTGGCTCTGCCGGCCACGACCAGCTCGGGTGGCCGACCAGGCGTCGCGATCCGGAGCGGCGCCACGGCCTCGGTGAACGCGGCCGGCACGGGTGGCGGCGCGAGCTTGTGGGTCAGATCGGTCGAACGAATGTACGCAGCGGCCCAGGTTTCGATCACGCGAGGTAGCTTACCGCGAAGGCGGCGTGCATTCTGCGAGACGACTCGCGAGCCGGAAAATCGTTTCCGGTGCGCACCCCTCGGCCTTGTTGTCCACGGTTACCAGCGCCGGCACTCCGTGCTGGTGGGCGCCCCCGACGAGCCGGGCCACCGCGGCGAGGTTGTCGTCGTCTTCGAGCACCAACCGGCCGAATGGTTTCGAGCGCGCCATGGCCGCGTCGTACGTGTCGCCGCGGCGCATCAGCCAGCGCACGAGCAGCGGATGGCGGGTGGCTGGGGGCAGCCCGCGCGCTTGCACGAGGATCGGCGGAACGCCAGGCCACACGTTGTGGCAATGGATCGCGCCGCTCTGCACGAGCGCTGCAGAATATTCCGGGGTGAAGCGCTCGGCGTTGCGAAGCTCGACGGCGTACGCGAACGGAACCCGCGGCAGGTCGG
>JAYUXI010000765.1:0-5711 GCA_043753085.1 Myxococcales bacterium
CATCCACCCGAGGTGTTCGCTGCGATGAGCGATGCCGACGAACGCAGCTTCCTCGAGGGCGTCGCAGCGCAGCCCCGCAGCTTCTTTCTCGCAGCGTTCTGCGCGGGGCGTGTCATCGGTACCACCAACCTCCGCGTGGACGCGGCCACCTTCTCGCAGCACTGCGGTGAGCTGGGTCTGGGAGTCCTTGCAGACTACAGGCGAAGGGGCGTCGCGCGGTTGTTGATGGCAAGCCTGATCCAGGTGGCGACCGAGCTCGGCGTGTGGAACCTGACCCTGCGCGTGCGCACGTTCAACGAACCAGCAATTGCGCTGTACGAGTCACTCGACTTTCGGCGCGTCGGTACGTTGCGCGGCGTGACCGCGCTGCCCGAAGGCTACGTGGACGAGTATTTGTACCAGCGCGTCGTGGACCGTCCTGCGTGAGAGGTGGGCTGCCCGTCACGTAGTCGCCGCCGTCGAAATGAGAAGCGCGCTCAGCGGTTCGGTCGACGCAGGCCCGTGAAGCTCGAGGGTGCCAGCGGAAGCGCGCCCGCGGGACCCGAAACGAACGCGCTGCCGTCGCGCGCCCACACCACCAGCGTGCCGCTTCCTCCTGCCACCACGAAGTCGTCGATCTCGACATCGCCAGGGGCGCGCACGGGCACCTGCTGCACGTCGCTGCTGGCCGTGCCAGCGCCCTGCTGGTTTTCGCCGAAGGCCGTCGACAGCGTAGACGCCCACAGCGCGCCATCGTCGAACAAGCAGTAGACGGTCGACGACGACACGCTGTTGGTCGAGTTGGTCTGCACCGTGCGCGCGTCGGCGTCGATCCGGCGAACCGGCGCGCGGTGCACCAGCGCGTCACCCACGTAGGCGCGACCGTTGGCTCGCTGCGCTGCGCCCGTCGACGTGACGTCGAGCAGATCCGGGCCCAGCGTCGACTCCGTGAGCTGCTCGGGCAGCGCGTTCGCATTGAAGACGACACGCGCACGAGCCTGCACGAGCCCGTCGGCCTGCAGGAAAAACGAGTTTCGCGCCGTGTACGCGCCGCCTTGGAACGGCTGGTAGCGGCCGCGGCTCCGAACGGCGACGACGCCAGCAAGAGCAGGCTCGACGACGCTGGTGGTGATCGCCTCGTCCAGCGGCAGACGCCACACTCGACCGTCCCCCGCCAGGGCGTACGCGTCGTAGTCCGTCACCGTAAGGTCCACGACGCCGTCGATCTGTGCAACCTGCACCGGCACCGGCACGTTGGTCGCGAAGCTCCATCGGAACACCGCGCCGCTCGCCGTGGCCGCGAACGATAGCTTCAACGCGCGGCTGGGATCCCCGGCCAGCCCCACGGACTTGGCCCCGGCGATGCCGGGCACGACGAGCTCCACGCCCTCGTTTCGCTGCGAGACGGTGCCGTCGTCCCGCACCCACACCGCCGCCGTGCCGACCAGCGGTGAAGCGCCGAGCGCCAACGTGGTCGAGCGGCCAAGCCCTCGCGGCAGCGTGACGCCGCCGCGGACGTCGACCTCGAACGAGGTGTTGCCCTGCGCCGACTCGACCTCGATGGTGCGCACGCCCGGCGGCGCGTCGAGGGGGGCGCTCACGAGGACGCGACCCCGCACGTCGTCGGCGTTGGGCGGCAACGCCACCACGGTGGCTTCCAGCTTGCTCGTCGCGTCCGCGGCGCTCACCGCGAACACCGGCGCTTCTTCCAGGTTCGGTGCGACGAGACCCACGGCCACCACGTCGCCGCGTTGCAGCACCACCCGCTCCTGCGTGGGCGACACGGCGGAGCCCGAGCACGCCGTCAGCGCCGCGACCAGCCACGTGGCCTGCGCCCTCACTGCGCACCTCCCAGCACCAGGCGATACACGCCCAGGGTAAACGCATTGCCGTCGCCTGCGCAGCCCGACTCGCACCCGAAAAAGTACAACGATCCGTCCGGCGCGAAGGCCGAGCCGTAGGCATCCAGCGACAGCGGTGGGCCGCCCGCCTCGCCGTCACCTTGCAGCACGCTCGACGCCGCAAGCTTCCACGCGGGCGCGTCTGGCGAAATGGCCACCACGTCGCCGATGCCGAAGTCGTCCTGCGCGGACGCAGCCAGCGCGTAGAACCGGTCGTCTGCGCCGAACCCGATCAAGCGGCCCATGACCGCGGTGCCGACCCCGCCGAAGTCGACCCACTCGGTCAGCGCGCCCGCGTCGCTCAGCTGCTGGATCACCGTACCGGCGCCGAGGCTGGGCACTGCGTAGCGGCGGCCTTGCCCATCGAACGTGCGCGCTTGCGGATGCGCGTCGAGGTCGGCCTGCGCGCCGCGCAGCCGATAGAAGCCGCCGTCGGGCGTCTCCGCATACGCCTCCCCGCGCGAGCTCACCGAAAACGTCGGCGGCACGGTGGAAGGAGGCAGCACCGCCAGCTCGGCCCAGGTCGAAGAGCCTGCGATCTGCACATAGACCTTCGCGGCCGACTGATCGGGCATGGGCTTGGTAGTCGCATACACGCTGCCTTGCCCGTCGCGGGCCACGTACTCCAGGTCGAGCGCCCGCGAGCCCGGCAGCAGCGTCCACGGCGCAAGCGGCGACGAGCGCACATAGATACCGTACGAGCTCGAGTGCTCGAACCCATCCCGCGCCACCGCGTAGGTCGCGTTCGCACCCGGCGTCTCCACTGGAGTCCAGGAGCCGAGCTCGAGGCGCACCGGCTCGGCCGCTCGGTCGACGCCGTACGGCGTGGCGTCCGGCGTGAATCCCTTCAGCCCGAACAGACCCTGCTTGTCGCCCACGGCGCTCCAGCGCCACGAATCGCCGCCCCCACAGCCGAGGACGAACGAAAAAACCAAGCCGAGCGCGCACCGCTTCATGATGGCAGGCATACCACCGATGCGGCCCCAGCGTAGGCAACGCCGCGCTCGGCGTTGCGGGCGGCCTAGGGTGCGCCGGGCGTGGAAGCGAGGCCGTCTCGATAGCCTCCCTGGGCCGCCTCGAGCAGCATTCCGTACTGGGCGGGATCGTTTCCAGCCCATTCGTGGAGGGTTGCTTGCGCCTCCGTGTCTGGGAACGCGAGCTCGCCCTCGGTCGCGTGCGACGTGCCCCCAGCGTGCGCCTCTCCCATGCTGCGACCAAACGCGCGCGCGCGTTCCGCGGGTTCCGGATTCTGATGATCGTTCATCGGTTCATCCTCGGCACCTGCGCTCGGCGCGACAAGTCGCGAGCCTTACCCCACTTCACGCCGGAAGATCCGCGAATGGCGTGCACCCTTCACGGACACCACGAGGGTGCAACGTGCCGAGACGAGGAGCTCGGCGCTAGCCGTGGTCGACTTCGCAGTCCTCACCATGCTCGTGTTCGTGCTCGTCATGGGGCTCGGGAGCTGCGTAGGAGAGTGGTTTCCAGACGACGCCGTCCTCGGTGACGAGCAACGCGCCACCCGAGCTGATCACCAGGTACTTCGCGTCTGCAGCCACACGCTCGCACGGACCTTCGCGCAGCAGCTTGGTGCCGGTTGCGGTCAGCTCGCGAAGTCCGCCATCGCCCGCAGCCAGCACCGGGGCGCCGCGCCAGATCGCCACGCCGCCGAGATCGTCTTCGCCTTCGACGCGCAGCGACACTTCATCGCCGTCGACCTGCACGACGGCGCCGCCATCACCCGCCGCGATCACACCGCCCTCGGTACGAGCAAGCGACTGCAGCGACTCGGTGGTGCCCGTGTCCATCACCTTCCAGCCGTCGTCTTCGCGGCGCGCCAGGTAGCCCTCGTCGCCGGCGATCCAGGTGGTGCCGTCGTAGTGCGCGATCGCGAACAGCGCCGGGCCTTCGGTCTTCCACGGTTTGACCTCGCCGCCATCGATGGCCAGCACCTCGCCGTCGGTGGTGCAGGCGATGATCGAGCCTTTCACTTCGATGAGCGCCGAGATGGCAGCCTCCGACGCTTCCACGCCGTCCATCTCTTCGTCGTCGTCGGTTCCGGTGAAGACGACCTCGCCATCGATGGTACCGAAGACGAGCGCCGACTCGCCCTGCGGCAACACGCTGGTGATCTCGGCGTTCGCGTCGAGCAGGGGGTCGACCGGCTCGGCGCCGACCTGGTCGAGGGCGTGCTCGTAGATCGCGCTGACGCTGTCGTCCGATTCGGGCTCGAAGACCGCGAGCGTGAGGAGACGGTGACCGGCTACGATCACGAGTTGGTTCACTTCGGCTTGGGGCTGGTCGCTCATGCGCGCGACCATGCCAGACCCCGCGCCCGGACGCATCACGCAACGACGCCGGTCAGCCGCCGTCTTCTTCGCGCTTCACCAGCGCGTAGAACGGCGCGTTCGCCTGGGGCAGCGTGAGGGTCGTCAGCGACACCACGGGAGTCGCCGGCGCCGTGACGCTCTGCACCAGAGCGCCTGGGTCCGACGCGCTCGACTTGGCGCGTAGCTCGTAGGTGCTGCCGGGCAGCAGCGCCGTCGTACGAATGGTGAGCGTGCCGCCTTCGAAGCGCGCGTCCTGACCCCACGGGTTGGCCAGCGGCTCCCCCACGAACACGCCTTCCCCGGGCCAGGCGACCGACTTCCAATAGGCGAACAGCAACGGCTCGCCGCGCACGTAGCGGCGCATGGTGATCTGCGCGTCCGGAAACTTGGAGGTGAAGTTGCAGGGCTCCACCGCGGTGCCGTAGCTGGCCGTGACGCCGGCTTCGAGCCAGCGCACGATGCTCATCTGTCCGCTCTGTGGGACCTGACCGCCGTACGAGGTGAGGTGGTCGGCAATCGCGCCGGGGCGGTACGTGTTGGTCTCGATCTCCGGCACGCTGGCGAGACCCTGGAAGTAGAACAGCACCGCCGGCCGCTCGGTCACCACGTTGCTGCCCGCCCCGCTTTCGTTGTCGAGGAAGTTGGCGTTCACGAGGTCGGAGCCTTGCCATTCGGCGACCACGGCGGGAAAGCTGGAGGCTCGCACGCTTCGCGCCGTGTCCGTGGTGCGCACCAGCCACGCTTCGCCAGTCGGGAAGGTGTGATCGGCAGCTACGCCACGGTCGATCAGCTGCTTGGCCTGCTCTGCGTCCACCGCGGCCAGCATCATGGTGGGGCGGATCTGATGGTCGGTAAAGGGGGCGGTGGTGGGCGCATCGTACGTAGGCACCTGCTTGGTGGCGGCGCACGTCTGGCCGCTGTTATTTGTGTATTCTACACTATATCCCGCCGCGAACGCGGTCGTGATCGACTCGGCGCCCACGAGATACGGTTTGGTCCAGGTGATGGCCAGGCCCTGGACGGCGGCCGGCAGCGCCGCCTGGGCGGCCGCGTACAGCGGCGCGAAATCCTCCGGGCTCATGGAGTCACCCGGCGGCTCGAAGGCCAGTCGCACCACGTTGGCCGCGGGGATCTGGCGTTTTTGAATGTAGTAGTCAGCGACCTCGACCGATTGCGGATCGCTCGTGTTGACGAGCACTCCGAGCTCGCTCGGACCTGGACCGAGCCGCGGCAGGTCGACCACCGGCGGACTGACCGAGGAGCCGCTGTCCGGCGGCGCCGCCGCGCCGTCGCGAAAAGGGGGAGTGTTGCTCGCTCCGTCGGCACCGCGCGCGGGTCCCGCGTCGTTCGCGACGTCACCCGCTGCGAGCGGCTCGTCCTCACCACAGTGCACTGCTGCGAGAATGCCGAGGGGAAACAAGACTCGATGAATGCGCATGCGGTGATCCTTTGGCTGCGGGGAGTTGCTCGAACCGGCTCAAACGTGCGGCCGCGCGCCGGC
>JAYUXI010000766.1:0-2292 GCA_043753085.1 Myxococcales bacterium
TCGAGCTTCTCGGAGCTGGTCTTCCAGTTCGACGCCACGCCGAGCACGCTGATCACCGCGCTGGTGTTCTCGCTGGTGATGGGTGTTCTCGGCGGCTTCTTGCCTGCGCTGAGAGCCGCACGCACGCCTGCCGTCGTCGCGATGCGCGGCGCGTGAAAGGCTGCGCGATGCGCGGCACGTAAAGGTTTGCCTACATGTTGCCGCAGCGGCCTGGGTCGTGGTTCCGAGTCCTGGTACCGTTCGCGCATGTCGGCGCCGCCCTTCAGTTCTGCGGTACTCAGTGCGGGTCGCCATCGCAGGCTGGTAGAGATTGGACGCGGCGCAGTTGCACCACCCCAACATCGTACAAGCGTACGAGGTGCTCGAAGACGAGGGCCACCTGTCGCTAGTGATGGAGTACGTCGAAGGGCAACCGCTGCATCGCGTCCGCCGGCGTCTGACCACCGATTCGCCGAGCGGCGACGGCGGCGTGGAGCTGGAGCGCCTGCAGATTCATGCGGTGCTCGCGACGCTGCAAGCGCTCGAGTACGCGCACGATCTGTCCTCGCTGTCCGGAGAGCCGCTCGGGCTCGTGCACCGGGATATCTCGCCGCAGAACGTGATGGTCACCTATCGCGGTGAGGTGTGGCTCTTGGACTTCGGCATCGCCAAGGCCAACGATTCGACGTCCGAGACCGCCACGGGAATCATCAAAGGCAAGATCGCGTACATGGCGCCCGAGCAAGCCAGCGGCCGCCATGTGGATCGCCGCGCGGATCTGTTCGCAGTCGGCATCTTGTTGTGGGAAGCTTTCGCCCGACGGCGCATGTGGGACGCGCTTCCAGACGTCGCGATCTTGGGGCGGCTCGGCCACGGCGAAGTGCCCTCGCTTGCCGCGGTGCGCTCGAACCTTCCCGCCGCGCTCGTGGCAGTGTGTGGTCGAGCCCTGGGCCTCGCACCGAGCGATCGCTACGCCACGGCTCAGGACTTCCGCGACCAACTCGAGCACGCAATGGTCGCGAACGATTACCCACGCGCTACGGAGTGGGAGGTGGCCAGCGTGCTGCTGCGCACGTTCGGCGACGAGTACGAGAAGCTGAAAGCCACGATCCGTGCGCAGCTGCAATACGCCAACGCCGCCGCTACCGGAGTACCAAGCACTCGTGCCGTCGACGCGCACCGACGCCGTGCCGCTGCCGGTTCCGGTCTCGAGTCCGCCGTCGACGCTGACCTCGCACGTTGCCACAGAGTTCGTGTCCGCCCCGAGAGTCGGCATCGCCTACCGCGGCGTGCTGCTGGCGCTCGGCGCGGCGGCAGCGTTGGCCGTGGCGGCATTCGTGTGGTGGCCCACTATCCCGCCGCCAGCAACTGGTCCGAGGGCAGCAGCCGCACCTTTTGCGGCCGCGTCGTTACCTGCGGGGGCTGCGTCGGTCGGCCTTTCCACACCCTGGGTGCCTGCCTCGGCGCAGCTGCGCACCGAAGCCAGCACTGCCCTCGCGACGTCTGCTCCGAGCCTGCGACCCGATCCGCAAAGACCACGGCACACGCCGGGCGGACCGGCCTCGGTGGCGCCGAGCCCACCGACCGACGCGGTCGTGGCGCGGGTGCTCACGAGGCCACCCAACATGCAGCGTGGAGCGGGATCGGCGGCGAAGTCGCGCCGAGATGCGTGGCGGCAGCGTCGCGCGAAGCGGCGTTTCGTGTCATCAAAAATTCAGAAGAGCTGGTGAGAACGCCGACGGTAGACAGGCGCCTTGCGGCACGTGGGCTGCTGGGTCGAGCGACGGTGACGACATAACCCCTCGGGTCATGTGATCGAACGATGCAGCGAACGATGCGGGCGCTGTCGCCGAAGCGCTCAGGGGTGGAGGCGAGGGGCCATCAGATCTCGTACGGTGTCGCGATCACCGCGCACGAACCACCAGCCCGCAAACACTGCGCTCGTGACGGCGATAGCGCCCGCGCCGCTGCCGAGGCCGAACAAGAACGGCTGCGGCGAATCTCGGTCTCGGAAGGACAGGCCCACGAGCGTGGCACTCAACGCGGCGCCGACCACGGTCGGCAGGAGCATCCACCAGCCATGGCTCCGGCGTTCGAAGGTGACCGCCCGCAGCGAACGGACGTTGTGCATGGGCGTGGAAACGACGACGCTTGGCAGCCACACGTACTCGTTGTCGACGGTCCAGCCCGAAGTGCCGGGGATTAGAACCGCGTGACTCTCGATGATCAGCCGTGATGCCCCCCGGTCGCCGATGTTCTTCAGCGACTGCCGGTCCACCCAGACTGCCGGATAGTCAGTTCGATCGTCGTTCG
>JAYUXI010000767.1:0-5708 GCA_043753085.1 Myxococcales bacterium
TCGCAGTACCGCTGGACGGATTCGCGTTTCGAGCTGCCGCGGCCGCTGCGCACCACGACCAACGGCCGGGGCGAGTTCGCCGCAGATCTCGACGAGGGCTTCTACGACCTGACCATCGCGCCGACGACCGGGACCGGCTTTGCCCCGTTCGTCCGCACCGACTTGTTCGTGCCGCAGCGGTTGGAGCGTGGCTGCACGCTCGCGCTTGGCCGGCTCGAGATCGAGATTCCGGCGGTGTATCCGATCACCCTGCGCGACTCCAGCGACAACGTGATCCCGCTGGCCTGGGCCCGGATGTTTGCCCGAGCCACCGGAAGCCAGCACTACGTCGAGATCCAGCACGAGCTGCTCGACGCGAATGGATCCGGACAGTTGCTGTTCCGCAAGCCCGAGCGCGCCCCGCTTCGAGGCTGCGACCCGTAAATGCCGCTTGCGGTTCTTGCAAGGCCTCGCAGACCGGGCGATGATGCCCTGCACCGATGACCGACGCCGGGACGCCAACGCTCCTCCAGTCGCGACAACTTGCTCTCAAGGTAGGCAAGTGGCTCGCGGGGGCCGGGCGTGGGGAAGAAGCACTCTCCTTGCTCGCTGCCTGGGCTGCGTGCGGCCCCAATGACGTCGACGGGCAGAAGCTCATGGCCGAGGCGCTCCGGGTCAGCCCGGCGTCGCCGCTGGCCAAGCAGGCCTTCGAACGCATGGAAGGCGTGGCAGGAGATCACTCCCAGCTCGAAGCCGCGATCGCGTATTTCAACGTCAACACGCTGGCCGAGCTGCAAAAGCAGATGCCGAAGCCTGGAGGCTTTCGGCGCGCGCAGGTCGGCTTCAACAACAACATCAAGTACCGCGGCCACACCTTCCACATCCAGACGGAAGACTCCGGCCTCGACCGACCGCACGTCATCACGCACCTCTTCGCGGACGGCGGTCGGATCATCAAAAGTCACAAGCGCGTCTACGCGACCGAAGTGGAACGCCCCGACGTCGCCGAGTACGTGCGCGGCCTGATGAAGGGCCAGCAGATGGAGATGGCCATCTTGCTGCGCGAGAAGGCTTTCGACGAGGTCATCGACGGCAAGAAGATGGGCGGCATGGAGACGCTCGAAGAGGCGCCCCGCGTCGACGTGAAGCGCATGGGCAGTGCCGAGAGCGCCGCGTCCGTGGCCGCCGCGGCGGCCAAGCGCGACAAACCCAAGGCGGTGTTCCGTGTACAGTCCCAGCCGTCGATCGACGGGCCCGTGTCGAGCCGCCGCGAGTCGTCAGCGCACGCGCCGCTGGTGTCGACGCCGGCCTACGTGGCGCCGTACCAGCTCTCGGTGGAGCGCACCGCCGGCGGTGATCCGGCCGTCTACAAGCCCACGTCGGACTCGACCGTGATCGGCCAGAGCGGCCAGGTCACCCTGCCGAACGAGCGCTTCTGCCACGCCAAGGAAGCCAAGCTCACCTGGCGCGACGACAAGTTGTTCTTGCACGATCTGCCTGGCGGCAATGGCGTGTTCTTGCGCGTGCAACACCTGGTCGAGCTCGACGAGGGCGACGAGTTCATCGTCGGCGACCAGCTGCTGCGGGTGGATGCCAACCCGGAACAGTACGACGACGCACCGACGCCCGAGCCGACCTACTTCTACTCGTCGCCGAAGTGGCCGTCGTCGTTCCGGCTCACGCAGATGTTCGAGGGCGGCCTCGAGGGATCCTGTGTGCTGGCGCGCGGTTCCAGCATCCAGGTCGGCTCGCAGATGGGCGACATGCTGTTCCCGCACGATCCACTGGTGGTGCCGCAGCACTGCGTCGTCGAAGAGCAAGCCGGCGTGCTGATCCTCACCGACCTCGACAGCCGCACCGGCGTGTTCGTCCGGATCAACGGCGAGCAAGAGCTGGTGCACGGTGACGAGCTGCTGGTGGGTCGCACCCGGCTCAAGGTCGAGTTTCTTCGCCGCGCCCCGTGAGCCGGCGCGGCCTTCTGGCTGCCCTCGTCGGCGGGCTCGTCCTGATGGGTGTAGCATGCACTCGTCCGGTGCAACTGATGACGGCGCCGCCGGGTCGCCTGCGCACGCTGCGCGATGCCGGTGCGCCTCCCGCGCGGGCTCGCGGCACCGACGACGGCATCCTCGGCACGTGGAAGGGAACGGGTACCCAGAACGATGGCGATCGGTGGCCGATGCGTGTCGAGCTCACCGCGCTCTCGGGCCGCTGCGCCATCATCACCTATCCCAGCGTGCCGTGCCACGGCGTGTGGCTCTGCGAAGCGCAGGAGAGTGCGGACGGCTGGCGCGAGGCCCGCGAGAAGATCGAGTCGGGCGCCTGCATCGACGGCGGCACGTTCCGGTACCGCCAGCGCGGCGAATCGCTCGAGTGGACCTGGTACAAGGTCGGCAGCGCCAAGCGCACCGAGGCAGACGATCTGAAGGCGCAAGGTACGCTGACGCGCACCGACGACGGCGACACGTCCGACGAGAATTGGGTTATTGACGAGCCATGAGCAACGAACGGTACGGCCGCAGCTTCGTGCAGGAACTGATCGACGACGATCGCGGCGAAGAAGCGCTCGAGGCCGCGATCGCAGCGGTCGCCGAGAAGCCGAAGCACGCGGCGGCGCACTTCGATCATGCGTTGGCGCTGGAGCTGCTCGAGCGCGGGCCGGAAGCCATCCGCGCCTACGAGAACGCCTTGGGTTGCAATGTGGCCGAGCGTAGCGTGGAGGGCTTCGTGCTGGATGACGCGTATTTCAGCGCGCTGGTCGAGGCCGCGCAGACCCTGCAGGCGACGGCCGACAAGCTTGCCATGGTGGCCCGGTACCGCGAGCACGTGGCGGGCGGCGCCCATGTCGCGGAGGTAGCCGAGTGGGAGGCGCGGTTCGCAGGCCTCGCGCCGAGTCTGCTCGACAAGACCAAGGACTGAACCTGCGTCCGCCGCAGGCGGGGTCGCCGACGTCGCGTAGGGGCCACGAGGGCGTTTGGGCGCGCCGCCGAGTGCTGTTCGGGTGTACAGTCGCCGGCGCGTGGGTAACTGGGCGTCCAAACTGCAGCGAATGCCGGCTGGAATCGCGTCGCAGGCGATCGCAACCGAGGCGCGGCCAGTCGACGTCGGCGGCGTCGCAGAGCCGATCCCCGCCGACAAGTTCCAGCTGCTGGCCGACCTGCGCGTGAAGATGAACCGGCTCAAGCTGGGCGGGCGGCAGCTTCCTGCGCGCACTTTCGAGCTGCCCGTGCTGGACGTGCCGGAAGACACGCTGCCGTTTTTGCCCGAGATGGACGGGCGCCTGTTCGTGCGGCGCATGACCCTCGCGCCCTCGCACCGCGTCGGCGTGGTGCCGTGCGATCTTGCGCTCACGGCCGATCCCGCCTTCCTCGCGCTGCTGGCTCTCGATCCTGCCGTGGGCGCGTGCTCGTTCCGCAACGCACTCTACCTCGACCTCGAGACCACCGGCCTCGCGCAGGGGTCCATTCCGTTCCTGTGCGGGATGATGCACGCCCGGGGCAACGAGCTGGTGCTCGAGCAACTTCTGCTCAAGAACCTCGACGACGAGGCGGCCCTGCTCGAACGCGTCGCCGAGCGCTTCGCCGCCGCCAGCGTGCTGGTCACGTTCAACGGCAAGTCGTTCGACTGGCCGCTCTTGCGATCTCGCTTCGTCATGAACCGCTGCGCCCCGCCGACGCCGCCTACGCACCTCGATCTGCTGCACGTGGCCAAGCGCGTGCATCGCTCGCCAGACGTGCCGCGCAGCATCAAGCTGCAGCGGCTCGAGATCGATCTCCTCGGGCTCGAACGCGTCGGCGACATCCCCGGTGCGGACTGCGGCGCTGCGTACTGGCATTGGCTGCGCACCGGCCAGGACTCCGCCATGCGCTCGGTCGTCGATCACAACGCCTGGGACGTCTACGCGATGGCCGCGCTGGTCGGCTTGTACGGCCGGCGCATCGAAGAAGAAGTAGAGCCGGGCAGCGCGCGCGGGCTGCACGACTTCTTGCCGCAGGTGGCGTGGACGCTGAAGCGCGCCGGCGCAATCGATCACGCGCGGCGCGTCGCCGACCGAGCCGTCGCAGAAGACGGCGGCACGCAGGCGTACCTCACCCGCGCCGAGATCGCCAAGGCCCTGCGCGATCGCGATGCCGCCCTGGCCGACTTCGAGCAGGTGCTCGCGTTCGAGGCGCGCGCGTCGTCGTCGGCGCGCTCGGAGGCCAAGGCGCGTCTCGAGCTCGCCAAGCTGTACGAGCACCACGTGCGCTCGTACGGCCTCGCCAAGGCCGTGGCCGAGGGCGGTACCGGCGAAGATCCGGCGGCCTTGGCGCGCCGTCTTTCGCGCCTGCAGCGCAAGGCCGACGCGCCGCCGCGGGCGCGCAAGACCGGGAAAAAATCCGCCGGAGCGTGATAAACCGCCGGCATGTCTTTCGCCGAGCAACCCGAACGAGACGCTCCCGTCGGCTACGATCCAAGCGTCATCGAGCCGAAGTGGCAGCGCTACTGGCTGGAGCACGACACGTTCGAGTCCGTGCGCCGTCCAGGCCGCGAGAAGCTCTACGTGCTCGACATGTTCCCGTACCCGTCGGGCGCGGGCCTGCACGTGGGCCACCCGGAGGGCTACACCGCGACGGACATCGTGGCGCGTCACGCGCGCATGCTCGGCAAAGACGTGCTGCACCCGATGGGCTGGGACGCCTTTGGTCTGCCCGCCGAGCAGTACGCGATCAAGACCGGCACCCATCCCGGCGTCACCACCGCGAACAACATCGCCACGTTCAAGCGCCAGCTGCAGAGCCTGGGCTTCTCGTACGACTGGAGCCGCGAGGTCGACACCACCGATCCTGGTTACGTGAAGTGGACGCAGTGGATCTTTCTCAAGCTGTTCGAGAAAGGGCTCGCCTACGAAGATCGCATCCCGGTCAACTGGTGCGCCGAGCTCGGTACCGTGCTGGCCAACGAAGAAGTCGTCGACGGCAAGAGCGAGGTCGGCGGCTTTCCGGTCGAGCGCGTGCCGCTCCGTCAGTGGATCCTGCGCATCACCCAGTACGCCGACCGCCTCGACGAAGATCTCGACGGCCTCGACTGGCCGGAAACCCGCGAGAAGCAGCGCCACTGGATCGGCCGCAGCGAAGGCGCCGAGATTACGTTCCAGATCGTGGCCGAAGCGGGCAAAGCGCCGGCGTCCATCACCGTGTTCACCACCCGCGTCGACACGCTGGCCGGCGCGACGTACGTGGTGGTCGCGCCGGAGCACCCGCTGTTGCCGCTGCTGACCAGCGCGGCGCAGCAGGCCGAGGTGGCCACCTACACCGAGTCCGCCAAGAACCGCAGCGATCGGGATCGCGGTGACTTTTCCAAGGAGAAGACCGGCGTCTTCACCGGCGCATCGGTGCACAATCCACTCACCGGCCGCGCCATTCCGGTGTGGGTCGCCGACTACGTGCTCGGCAGCTACGGCACCGGCGCGGTGATGGCCGTGCCCGCGCATGACGAGCGCGATCACGCGTTCGCCAAGGCGTACGGGCTGCCCATCGAGCAGGTCGTCGCGCCGAAGGACGCAGCCGCCATCGACGTCCAGGCCCAGGCCTATACCGAGTACGGCGTGGCGCATGGGCTCGAGTCGCTCGGGATCCCGAACGGCACTCCCACGGGCGACGTCAAGACGAAGCTGCTGGCGCAGCTGGTCGCCAAGGGCTCCGGCAAGGGCAGAGTCACCACCCGGCTGCGCGACTGGGTATTCTCGCGCCAGC
>JAYUXI010000768.1:0-2287 GCA_043753085.1 Myxococcales bacterium
CTCGAGTGGCAGACGCCCACCCCGATCCCGCTGCACAATTTCGTCGAGATGCCCGTGATCACGCGTGGCCCGTACGACTACCACCTGGCAACCGATGAAGAGCTCGCTCATGACTGATACGGCAGTGGCGGCGACGGCATTGGCCGCCGACTCACATGGGCACGACGACCACCACGCGCACCCGGACTATCTCGCTCACCACTTCGATACGCCGAAGCAACAGTTCGACGCGGCCAAGATCGGCATGTGGTCGTTCCTGGTCCAGGAGATCCTGTTCTTCAGCGGCGTGTTCGTGGCCTACGGCGTGTTCCGCAGTTGGTATCCGGAGACGTTTTCGGCCGCCTCGCAGCAGCTCAATCCGATCATGGGTGGCACCAACACCGTGGTGCTGCTGTTCTCCAGCCTCACCGCGGCGCTCGCAGTTCGGTCGTCGGCGCTCGGTCGCCAGAAGGAAACCACACGCTGGATCGTCCTCACGATTCTCTGCGCCTGCGTCTTCCTCGTCGTGAAGTACTTCGAGTACGCGCACAAGTTCGAGGCGGGTCTACTGCCCGGTAAGTACTTCCATCCGCATGCTTCGCACCTGGTTCCCGGCAGCGCCGCGCTTCCAGCCAACTCGCATGTGTTCTTTTCGATCTACTTCATGGCCACTGGCATCCACGGCATACACGTGCTGGTGGGCATTGGTGTGTTCTCGTGGATCCTGAAGCGCAATCTCCGCAACGACTTCAAGCAGTACAACGCCGGCGTCGACATGACCGCCCTCTACTGGCACCTGGTAGACTTGGTGTGGATCTATCTGTTCCCGCTGATGTACCTGATCGACTGAGAACTACCGATGTCATCCAGCACTCACTCTTCCGCGGCTCCCATGGCCCCCATTGCGCATCCGGTTGGTCACGCCAAACACAAGCTCGGCGACGACGAAGAGCACGACGACGGCACGCTGCACATCCATGCCGGTGATTTGAAGCTGTACCTCGGCGTGTTCGGCGCGCTGATCTTCTTCACGGTTCTCACCGTGGCGGTGTCGTACGTTCACCTCGGGCCGCTGAATTTGGTCGTTGCCATTGCCATCGCCACGGCCAAGGCTGCGCTGGTGGTCACGTTTTTCATGCACTTGAAAGACGACAAGCGCTTCATCACGCTCATGTTGCTCGGCGGCCTGTTCTTCATCGGCGTCTTCTTCGCCTACACGATGATGGATACGGACCGCCGTCAGAACGAGCTCAACGACGCCAGCGGCAACAAGGTATTCCTCGGCGAGACCGAGAAGCAAGCGCCGGGTGGCTTCGTAGCGCCGGAGCGAACGGCCGAACCGCACGAAGGCGCCACCCACGACTCGAAGGCCAAGGCAGGTCCTGCCGCCAAAGAGCCCGCACCCAACGCCAGTGCCGCCAAGATGCCTACGCCAAGCGACAGCGCCGGAATTCAGCCGTCGGGCGAGCACAAGTCCTCGCACTGAAGAGAGCAGCTGGGTGTCGTGACGGCGCGAAGCTGTTGTCCGGCGTCGTTCTCGGCAGTGGGCTGTACGCTTGCGCCAGAGCAAAGCGGTGAGTCGCTCGCGAGCGCCGCGGCCCCGCTCGCCCTTGGGATCGACGGTATCGGCGGGTAGCTACGCGAGCGCAAAAGTAGGCCGGGAAACCTCGTGAGAGCGCGAAGGCGCAGCAGTAGACCCGATGCATCGCCTGGGGGCGCTAGGCATCGATGGCGCGCTCTAGGGTCGCGACGACCGACTCGAGAACGGCGATGCGTGCGTGGCGCTTGTCGTCGCCCGCCACCACGTGCCACGGCGCATGTTTGGTGTCGGTCCGCGCGAGCATGTCCGACGCAGCGATCTGGTAGTCGTCCCAGCGTTTGCGGTTGCGCAGGTCGTCGTCGGTAATCTTGTAGTTCTTGTACTTGTTGCCTTCGCGCGCCTTGAAGCGCGCCAGCTGCTCGCCCTTCGAGGTGTGCAGCCAGAACTTCATCACCACGTAACCGGCGTCGTGGAGCTCTTCCTCGAAGCCATTGATCTCGTCGTAAGCACGCTCCCACTCGTGCTTCTGCGCGAAGCCTTCGACTCGCTCCACCAAGACCCTGCCGTACCACGAGCGATCGAAGAAGGTCATCTTGCCGCGAGGCGGAATGTTTTCCCAGAAGCGCCATAGGTACGGATGCGCACGTTCGAGCTCGGACGGCGCAGCGACCGGAAGTACCCGATAAAAGCGCGCGTCGAGGCCGCGCGTGACACGGCGAATCGCGCCGCCCTTGCCGCTGGCGTCTGGACCTTCGAATGCGACGATCA
>JAYUXI010000769.1:0-2285 GCA_043753085.1 Myxococcales bacterium
GTTGACCGACGTGGTGCCGTCTTCGCCCGTTTTGACGGTGGTATTGCCGGCTCGTACGAAGCTGCCACCGTCGCCTTGCGCCACCACCGCCGTGCCGCCGGGTCCGGTGGTCTTCACCGCTCCGCCCGCAGCGCTCACGATGACGGTGCCCCCATTGGCTTGCACCGCAACCCCACTGGGAGACACCTGTACGGTGGTCCCTTCAGGCTCTTTTTGGTCGCAAGCAAGCAACCCACACATCACCCACGTCGCTGTCCCTATTTTTTGCATGTTCTGAGCGTACGTGTAGCGCCAGGTTTGGTGGGGGGGCCAGCGCCTCGTACCGGAGCTGGGCGCAATTTCGGACCGAAGGGTGCGCCAGGGCACGGGCGTCGAGCTCGGAAACACCGCGCGGACTGCGCCGCTCACCGGCACAGGCCACGCCCGTCTGCGGCTGAGACGGGCGTACCATCGAGCGACGGCGCGGAGTCCGTGTATGCGATGCAAATCGAAGGGACGCCGACGCCTGCGCGGGAAACTTTGCGCCATTGACACGCCGCCGCGCTGTAGCGATCGGAGGCAGCTCGTTCGAGCGCATGCTCTAGAACCTCGTCGGCGTCGAGTGGAGTCAAGGGCTCGCCGAACGGCCCTCGCTCGGTCCCGCTCATCGCCACCCCCACAGGATCGCTATCCACGCAAAGACGGACAAAACGGTGACCATGATCGTCCAGCGCGAAATCGGCCCATGACGCCACGTGCTTCCAGGTCGAGTAGGGCGGCCCTGCAGCCGGCACTGCGCTACGGCGGCGCCACGAGCTTCAGCCCGGGAAAGTAGGTGCGATAGCGCGCGGCGTCCCGCGTCAGGAGCTGCATGCGTGCGACCACGGCGTGCGCGCCGACGTAGAAGTCCGGCATGGGTGCGCGCTTCTGGCCGCCTCGGCGCCGGTACGCGAGGAACGCCTTTCCAGCGAGATACCCTGCTTCGTACGACAATGGCTCGCGCTGGAAGTCGACGAGTGCGCGGTCTGCATCTTCGATGCGATCGAACTTGATGCTCACCTCGGCGAACACGATCGGGTTGATCACCAGCGTCGTGTGCTCTGCGGCATCTCGCAGCGCCCTCTCGGACCAGCCGCGCCACTTCGGATCGTCGGCGATGATGTCGAGAATCACGTTGGTATCGACGAGTGTTTTCACGCCCTGCCGCGCATCAGCGCAAGGATCTCGTCGGTGGTGAGCTTGTTCGAAGGCTTGACGCTTCGCAGATGCCCCACGACGCGGTCACCACGAGAGAGCGCGCCGCTGCGCGGAGCTTTGCGGAGCCGCACCGCACCCTCGACGATGTCGAAAGTGACCTCGGTGTTGGGCAACAAACCAAGCTCCTCACGGATTGCCTGCGGGATCGTGACCTGTCCCTTCGTGGTGATCTTCATCCTACAAGTAATACCACACATAGTAATACTCGACCCACGCGGCGCCCGGACGTCGAGCCGACGTTCGCTCAGCCTGCGTCCCAGGGCTTGGGGCCGGTAGGCTCCCACGAAAAGAACTGCGCTTCGGCGCCGGACTCGCCCACGTGGATCACCAGGTGGGTGCGCGGGGCGCGATACACGAACGCGTGCGCACTCGGGTCGGTGGGCTCCGGCTCTTCTTCGGCCCACGCGCCAAGGTTCACGTAGGTGGCGTTGCCTGCGGGCAGCGAGGCAGGCGTGTGCGTGTGGCCCATGACCACGAACGCCGCCGGGAAAATCCGCGCCAGGTGCGCGGCGCGATCCACCATGAGCTGCGTGGGATCGACACTGCGCTGCGCCGCGAGCCAGCGATCGGCGAGCACCCAAAAGGCCGCCACGAGGGCCGCGACGACCGCCGCCACGATCGCGTGCCCGAAGCGCAGCCCCGCGCCGAGCAAGACGGCGAGCAACGTCGCTGCGGCGCCGAGCAGCCCGATGCGATCGAGCAGGAGGCTTCTCAGAATGCCGCGCGCCGTGGACGTGATGGGTGCAACCTGCAGCGACAGGAGCGCGCGCAGCCGAACGTGCCCGTCCCGCGTGACGGCTGCAAGCGCGGCGACGCGGCGCTCGTGCTCCACGCCGAGCCGCGCGGCGGCCTCGGACCAATGCGCGCGGCGCAGCCGGAACAGCTCGGCGATGGCCAGCGCGAGCTGCACGATCAGGCGCACCGACCCCACGAAGCCGATGCGGAGGGCGAACCGCGCGTAGTGCAGCATGCCCACCGTCTCGTGCCCGTGCTCGCTCATGCCCTGCGTTTGCCGCACGACGTAGCGAAGCAGCGTGTCGCAAAAGCCC
>JAYUXI010000770.1:0-5684 GCA_043753085.1 Myxococcales bacterium
TGGAACTGCCGCACGTTCGAGACCAAGCACGCCTGTTTCGCAGCCACCGCGGGCCTGCAGAACGCGCTCGACTGGATTCGCGCCGGCAGCGCGCGCGGCAAGAAAGCGCTGGTCATCGGCTCGGACATCGCGCGATACGCGCTGGGCAGCCCCGGCGAGCCCACGCAGGGCGCCGGCGCCGTGGCGATGATCGTTTCGGAAGAGTCGCCACTGGTCACCTTCGAAGACTCGATCGTCGGCAGCTTCACGCGCGACGTGGCCGACTTCTGGCGCCCCCTCGACAGCAAGGTGGCCATCGTCGATGGACAAAAATCCATCGACTGCTATCTGCACGCACTCGCCGGGGCCTTTCGCGAGTATCAGATCCAGAGCCGCGAGGTGCGCGGTGGAACCGCTCGCTCGAGTGACTTCGCGGCCATGGCGTACCACGTGCCGTACGGTAAGATCGCGCTGAAAGCCCACCAACATCTGCGCTCGTACGAGCGCGAGAACGCCACGTCGTCGCGGGACATCGCCAAGCTCGGCACCGACGAAGAGTCTTCGTCTTCGTACGAAGACCGAGTGGCGCCGGGCTTGGTGCTGCCGCGCCAGATCGGCAACGTGTACACGGGCGCGCTGTACCTCGCGCTGGCCAGCACGCTGCTGATGTCCACCCGCGACCTCGAGGGCGAGCGGGTCGGTCTGTTCAGCTACGGCAGTGGCTCGTGCGCCGAGTTCTTCGACTGCACCGTCTGCGAGTGGGCGCAGGGCTACGCGCGGCGGGCCGGCTGGACCGCCATGCTCGAGGCGCAGACCGTGATCGACGTGCCCGAGTACGAGCGCTTGATCCGCGCCCGCGACGAACGCGCGAGCCAGAACGAGCTGGCCACTGCGGCGGGCGAAGGACCTACCTTCCTCGGCGCACCGGACCGCTACCGCCGCTACGCGGGTTGACCATGGAGGCGCTCACCGTGCAGGGCGGCAGCCACACTGTGGTCATCCCCGAGTCCGACCTTGCGTGGTCAGCCTCGCGCGCGTCGGGGCCCGGCGGGCAGAACGTCAACAAGGTGGCCTCGAAGGTGGAGCTGCGTTTCGACATGCACGGCACGCAGGCGCTCAGCGTCGCGGTCAAAGCGCGCCTCCGGGCGCTGGCGGGAAGTGCGCTCGACACCTCGGGCTCGATCCGGATCGTGTCGCAGGTCACGCGCGACCAGGGCCGCAACCTCGACGACGCCCGCGACAAGCTCGCCGCGTTGATCGCCAAGGCGCTCGTGGTACCGAAGCGGCGTCGCGCCACCAAGCCCACGCGCGGCTCGACGGAGCGCCGGCTGCAGGCCAAGCGCGAAGGCAGCGAGAAAAAAGCCGGCCGTCGCTCCAGGAACGACGACTGACGCCCGTTTGCTTTGGCGTCGTGCCATCGAGGTCGCGCGAGACCAAGCAAACGCGCCGCGACGCGTGGCCGGAACGGCTCGCGCGCGTCACGGTTTCCTGTACCTTTTGACCATGATACTTTTGCGACGCGTGCCGACTCTGTTCGCAGCCGTACTGCTACTGCACTGCAGCACTGGCGTTGACAGCACGGCGGACGTGGACCAACGCGACGACCACGGGGGTGACGGTGGATCTTCGAGTGGCGCGCAGGCCAGCTCGTCGGGGGGCCCGGTGGCGTTGCCGCCCACCGACCCAAGCACCGGTCCGCCTGCCGGCAATCCCGCCGGCGCGGCGAGCGTGCCCGAAGACGCACGCCCCGAAGACGTGTCGACTTCGCGCACGGTGGTCGGCGACGGCACCGCCGCGAGCTGCACGAGCGCTGCGTTCGTGGACGCCGTGGCCAAAGGCGGCGTGATCACCTTCGCGTGTGGCCCCGCGCCCGCGACCATCCTGCTCGACGCGACCGCCAAAATCGTGAACGACACCGGCCCCAAGATCGTGATCGACGGCGGTGGCAAGATCACGCTGAGCGGGCGCGGTCAGCGCCGCATCCTGTACCAGAACACCTGCGACGAAGCGCAAAAGTTCACCACCGACCACTGTCAGGATCAGGACACGCCGCAGCTGTCACTGCAGAACCTCACCTTCGTCGATGGCAACTCCACCGGAGAAACCAAGGAGGGCGGGGGCGGCGGCGCGGTGTTCGTCCGGGGCGGGCGCGTCAAGGTCATCGGTTCGCGCTTCTTTCGCAACCAGTGCGATCCGAACGGACCCGACATGGGCGGCGCCGCCGTGCGCGTGCTCAGTCAATCGGAAGGCAAGCCCGTCTACGTGGTGCAGAGCACGTTCGGCGGCAGCGCCGCGCTCGGCAACACGTGCTCCAACGGCGCGGGCCTCAGCAGTATCGGTGTATCGTACACCGTCATCAACTCCTACTTCAGTCACAACCGCGCCGTAGGGTCCGGGGCCAACCCCGCGAAGGCTGGCACGCCGGGCGGGGGCAGCGGCGGCGCCATCTACAACGACGGCAACACGTTCACGCTCACGCTCGACGGCACCCTCGTCGAGGACAACCATGCCAACGAGGGCGGCGGCGCCATCTTCTTCGTCAGCAACGATCGCTCTGGATCACTCGTGATCAAGAACTCGGTCCTGCGCCGCAACCCGAGCGACGGGTTCGAGACGGCCGGCTTTCCCGGCATCTTCGTGTTGGCCAAGGGCGAGCCGCAGGTGCAAGGCTCGACGCTGGAGCCGTGATCACGCCGCGAGCAAGCGGCCCTCGGCCAAGTCCAGCAGTTCGATGCAGGCTGCAAGCGAATCGGTGACGTTGAGCCGCCGTCGCAGCTCGCCGGCGCCAGGCAGGCCAGTGAGGTACCCGGACAGGTGACGCCGCGTGCAGCGTACCCCGTGCGGCTCGCCGCGGGCGGCCACGTTGGCTTCGAGGTGCTCGCGGCACAGGTCGAATCGCTCCTTTGGCGTGGGCGGCGCGAGCTCGACGCCGTGATCCAGCAGCGAGCGGATCTCGCGGAAGACCCACGGGTGCTCGATGGCGCGGCGGCCGACCATGACGCCGGCGCAGCGCGTCTCGGCCAGGGCCTTCTGCGCGTCCTGAGCGGTCTTCACATCGCCGTTGACCAGCACCGGGATCGACACCCCTTCACGCGCGCGTCCGGCCCAGGCCCAGTCGGCGGCGCCGGAGTGGCCCATCTGTGCCGTGCGGCAGTGGATGGTGAGCGCCGCCACGCCGGCGTCTTCGAGGCGCTTGGCGAGCTCGATGATGGGCATGTGCGACTCGGGGCCGTAGCCGATGCGGGTCTTGACGGTGACGGGCAGATCCACCGCGGCCACCACGCGCTTGGCCATGGCCACCATCGCGTCGGGCTCGCGCAGCCAGCCGGCGCCCGCGCCTCGCCCGGCGATCTTCGGCACCCAGCAACCGCAGTTGATGTCGAGAAAGAGCGGGTTCGCTTCGGCCGCCACGCGCGCGGCTTCTTCCAGGCGCTCCGGATCGGATCCGTAGATCTGGATCGCGGTGAGCTGGTCGTCCGGCGAGAGGCGGATCTTGCGCTTGGCGTTGCGGCAGCCGCGGAGCAGCCCCTCGACATTGACGAACTCGGTAACGCAGATGGAGGCGCCGCGGGCCCGGCAGACGCGCCGGAATACGTCGTCGCTCACGTCTTCGAGGGGGGCGAGCAAGGCCGGCTTCTGCCGGTACAGTTCCTGAAGGCGTGCGCGTGCGTCCACGGACGGGCTCTTAGCGGCACGCGCGCGCCGGGAGCAAGCCCCGCATGCCTTGCGCCGACGGGGTCCCGAATCCGGCTCTGCCGGATCGGGAAGGCTCACCCGTCATTCCACCGAGACCTTGAACAGATCGCGGAAGCGCGGGTAGGGCTCGTCGTTCGCGTCGAGGCCGGCGAGGCCGATGCGGGCGCTGACGGTTTCTTGGTCGTTCCACGGCCACCACAAGCCGAACAACAGGATGCCGGCGCTCGGCTCCTTGTGGCTTGCGAAGATGCGCTGGTTGGAGCGGACTCCGCCGCTCTTCTCGGCGATGTCTCGTACAGACGGGTGCGCCGCCGAGATGGTCTTGTGGTTGTACTCGAGCGGCAGAGCCAGCCCCATCGCAGCGTGCGCGGTGTTGGAATACTCGCCGGTGAAGGAGCTGGTGACGCACATGATGCGGTTGTCCCAGCTGAACCCACGAGCGGGCCACCCCTGCTTCAAGCGGCCCAAGGCTTCGAAGATTGGCTCCCACTCGGGACTTGGTCGCAGTCTCATCGCGATGAAGTCTATTCCGTCTCGCAGTCAGGACCCAAGTCCCAGCGCACGATCGACGGAGGTTTTTTTCCGAGAGCCCGTCCGCACGGACCTTGCAGAAGCGAAAGAGTTGGCCAAAACCGCGCCGGAAGACTGAAGTTCGGGGATGGCGCGCAGACTGGTTCTGATGGTGAGGCACGGGCAATACGACCTCGCCCAAGGCGACGAAGGCGGCCTCACCCCGGTGGGCGAAGAGCAGGCGCGGCACACGGCCGAGCTCCTGTCGGGGTACGAGTTCGATCTCGCGGTGGCAAGCAGCCTGCGCCGCGCCCGCGAAACAGCGGCCATCTTCACCAGCGTCTCCGGCCTCGCGTTCAAGTCGTCGGCCTTGCTGCAAGAAGGCTTTCCCACTCGCGTGCCTGGTCGAAAGATGCGCGGCCCGCTGGATCGCGCTCGCCTGGACGAGGCATTCGAAAAATACATGAAGCCTGGCCGGAAGAAACGCAGCGTCACGCTTTTGATCTGCCACGGCAACGTCATCCGCTACTTCGTGTGCCGTGCGCTGAAAGTACACGCTTCACGCTGGCTCTCGCTGGGAACCAACCACGGCGCGGTGACCCGGATCGTGGTCCAGTCGGATGGGCGGATGGGTGTGGCGTCCTTCAACGAAGCCGGTCACTTTCCGCCGCGCCTCATCACCTAAGTCACTCCGGGCCCCGTCAATAAGCTTTGCTTTGAGGTGACTTCTCGCTAGAGCCGAGCGTCCCGCCGGTGGTGTTCGCGAAACGACAAGTAACGTTTCGCCCGCGTGCTCGAGTCCGAGCCCGTCGACCATCGGGGCAAACACGTCACGGAGCAGTACCAAATGAGTCGTTACACCGGACCCCGCGTCAAGATCATGCGCGCCTTGGGCACCGATCTTCCCGGCCTCTCGCCCAAGAAGATGGAAAAGCGTCCCTACCCGCCGGGTCAGCATGGCCATGCCCGCAAGAAGCTCTCCGAGTTCGCGCTCCGCCTCCAGGAGAAGCAGAAGCTCCGCAAGAACTACGGCATCACCGAGAAGCAACTCCGTGGTCTCGTCGTCGAAGCCGGCAAGGGTGGCGGTCCGACCGGCCACCGCCTGATCGAGCTCCTCGAGCGCCGCTTCGACAACGTCGTGTTCCGCGCCGGCTTCGCCCGCACCATTCCAGCGGCTCGCCAGCTGGTCAACCACGGCCACCTGCTGATCGACGGCAAGCGCGTCGACATCGCGTCTTTCCGTATCCGCAAGGGCATGAAAATCTCCTTCCGTCCGCGCAGCCAGAAGCTGACCACGGTCGAGACCGGCTTCGCCATCGCCGACACGTTCCAGACCCCGTGGCTCACGGTCAACCGCGAGACCCGCGAGTGCGTCGTCACGAACCTGCCGGACGAGACCGCAATCCTGTTCCCGATCACCGTCCAGCTCGTCATCGAGTACTACTCGCAGCGTCTCTAGTCTGGACGAGCGACGAATCGAACGATTCGCACGCTCTCTT
>JAYUXI010000771.1:0-2275 GCA_043753085.1 Myxococcales bacterium
CCGACTTGGCAGCCGAGGCCTCGGAGAGGTAGAAGTTACCGTGCTGGGTGGATCAGTTTCCGGCCGGCGAAGTGGATCAGATTCAGAGCGGCGCCATCATCTTCCCGAGGACCGAAAGAAGAGCGTCGGCCGCACCATCTCGGCTGCCTATCAAAGCGAGAATCCGGTGCGTGCAGAGCGCATGCTTGTGGCGCTCGCCGGCCAGCTTGAACGCGAGCATCCGTCGGCAGCTGCGTCGCTTCGCGAGGGACTGTCGGAGACGCTCACGGCCCGCATGAAGCTGCCGCCAGCTCTCGCGCGCACGCTGTCGAGCACCAATCCGATCGAATTCATCAACGGACGAATCCGAAAAACGACGCACAACGTCGACCGATGGGACGGTGGTGAAATGGTCTTGCGATGGCTCGCCGTCTCGCTCCTCGAAGCTGCCAAGACCTTCCGAAAACTGCTCGGCTACAAGGCCATGCCGTTGCTCGTCGCGGCGCTCCGAGATCACGATTCCAAGCTCAAAGCAGCTGTCGTTGACGTCGCCAAGAACGCCGCGTAGACCATGCTCGACCGCCACCCAGTTTCAACATGTTCCGGGACGCTGCCATTCTATTCTTTGCCTACTGCTGAGGCGTAGTAGCCGAGCACCTCTCACGGATTCGTCATCGTTAGTTCCCGTTCCGGTCGAACTCGGCGCCGAGGTGCCACTCGAGCGCTGGACGGACGTCACCGGCTCGAAAGTACGCTTGCACGACTTCGCGCACTCGGGCGACGACCTCGCTCACATCTGGAACGACTTGCACCGACGCAAGAGCCAGCGAGTTGTGAGGTACCGGGCGGCGGGGTCGCTTGCGAGGCTAGTGCATCTTGGCTAACCGTTAGTCATGGGAGCCAAGCCCGTCAGCGTCCACGCAGCGAAGACGAACCTGTCGCGCCACATCGAGCGCCCCGAGGCGAGCGAGGAAGTCATCGTTGCGCGCGGCCAGGCCCCGGTCGCACGACTCGTCGCGCCGACCGCACCGAGGGTGCAACGGGTATTCGGGGCGATGAAGGGCCGCGCCACCGTGGATGGCGCTTTTTTTGAACCGCTACCCGACGAGAAGCTCTCTGCCTGCGAGTGAATGCAGGCGTCTTCTGCCCGATACACACGCACTGCTGTGGTGGCTCGATGGGCATCGCCGGCTGAAGCCGACGGTCCGAAGGTTGATCGCCGACGAGGGTAACGTGGTCTTCGTGAGCGCAGTTTCCGTGTAGGAGATCACGAAGACTGCGCGCATCGGAAAGCGCCCTGGACGTCGCCGCAGACGTTACGTCATGCATCGCCAGCCAAGGATTCATCGGGCTCGCCATCGAGGTGAGGCACGCGCAACGCGCGGGAACCCTGCGATCGGAGCATCGCGATCCCTTCGACCCGTGCTCGTCGCACAATCGCAATGCGAAGACCTTCCGCTCGTGAGCAACGAGAAGCTGTTCGACGCCTTCGTTGGCCGCATCTGCAGCGCGCTCTCGCGTCGGTCACGCACCCGTCGCTTGGCGGCGGCGGCGCAAGTCGTTCCAGATGAAAGCGAGGTCGGCGGCCGAGCGCACGAAATCGCGTAAGCGTACTTTCGAACCTGCGACGTCCATCCAGCGCTCGAGCGGCACCTCGGCGATGCGTTCGACAGAAACGGGGCTGGGCGCGAACATGAGGCGGCCGAGCAGCTCCACGTCGAACGCCCACCGGGAGAGGAACGGATCGGACAGCGCCCAGTCGAGGGCGGGAGTGGCGCGAAACACTTTGGCCCCGCACTGCGTGTCGTAGAAGGGGGCGCGCAGGATGAACGACGACGCCACCGTGGCAAACACGCGGCCTGCGTAGTGGCGGGCGGCGCGGCGCTCGACCTGGGCGCCCATGTGGGCCACCCGCATGCCGAGCACCACGTCGAGCTCGCGGCGTTCGAGCTCGGTGTAGAGGCGCAGCGCTTCGTCGACCGGGGTGGCGAGATCGGCGTCGAGGTAGCCAGCCACCGCGGCGCCCCGATCGAGGGCAGCGCGCATGCCGTGACGAACGGCTTCGGCTTTGCCCTGATTCTTCGCGAGCGGCAGGACGCGGATGCTGTCGTGCCCGGCCGCGATCGCCTCGAGCTCGGCGAGCGTATCGTCGCGCGAGCCGTCGTCGACGAGAAGCACCTCGAAGCCGGGCGCGCTGGCGAGGCGACGCAGCTCGCCGTGATCGAGCCGACCCACCTCGTTGTAACAAGGGATTACGACGCTACGAGTCGGCATGGTTCTGACTTATTGGAAAACG